>CAYWDL010000022.1:0-15365 GCA_964457015.1 uncultured Roseburia sp.
GAAAAACCTATTACGCCAATCAAATAAAAGAAAAAGAGAAAGCAGTAATTTTAGATTGGGGTTAATGACCGAACATAGTTTACCGTTTACGGTGTTTACATAGTAGAAATATTAAACCGTGACTATATCGTACATAAATAGGTGAACGATATTTGGTTAGAATAATATCATCTTAAAGATTAAGGTGGTATTTTTTTATGCAAGAAAAAAATAAATCAGAATACTATAAAGAGGTTTTACGTAGATTACGAGAGTATAGGTTATTATGGAATATCTCGAAGGCAGAAATGGCGAGGAGATTAGGAGTTGATAGAAGCTTGTATAGTAGGATGGAGAAAGGCACAAGAGCGGTAACGGAAGAAATATTAATTAGAATGTATGAATTAGGGATAGATATTGATTATTTGGTTACAGGCATCAAGTCGCAAAATACTGAACTTAATACGTTGTTTGAAAAATGCAAAGAGGATAGAAGAAGTGATTATGTTAATATAATGGTGTCATATATGAATGCTATGTTGAATAATGAACCGGAGAAAAGATTGTATTGTAGAAAAGAAATGGAAATCATGAAATTCAATATAGATAGAAGAAATGGTGAAAGAGAAGATACTGTGTGGTTATGTATTAGAAAAATTCATAATCTTACTCAAGAAAAGTTTAATAAAATATTAGATTTTGATATAAAGAAATATAGGAATTTGGAGAAAGGAAAATCTGGAACAGTTACATTGGAGGTTCTTATGAATCTTTATTTGGAATTAGGTTACTACCCTTCATTGGTTCAAAAAATGGATACTGATTATTTACTGATGGTAAATAATGCATGGGTAGAATTGTCAGAAGACAATCGCGCAAAGATGAGAACTATAGCAGCGAGAACACTTAAGGACTTGAATAAGATATAATTTTTCTACGTTAGCAGAGGAAGAGATTATGGATAGAAGGAACATTTTGATTGTAGAAGATGATATAGACAGTATGCAAATGTTGGAAAAATTGGTAAAAGAGATTGATTGTACAATTAATTGTTTTGAAGCAAAAAACAAACTAGAAGCATACGAAATATTGCATGAGCATTTGATAGATGTATTTATAATTGATATCATTCTGGATACAAAAATCATGAATGATGTTTCGGGTATGAAATTGGCAGAAGAGATTAGAACAATAGAAAGATATAAATTTACACCATTAGTGTTCATTACTTCGTTAGAGGATCCTCAAATGTATGCATTTAAGGTGCTACACAGTTATGATTATATCGAAAAGCCATATCCTGTCAAAGAGACTAAGCGTATAATAAAAGAAGCGTTATGTTATAAAACTGAAAGAGAAAAAGAGAAGATTTTTCTGTTTAAAAAAGATGGAATACTTGTTCCTGTTGCCGAGAATAGTATTGTATATATGAAAAGTAAGGGTCATATATTATATATATTTGGAGAGAATGATGAAATATCTATTCCGTATAAAAGTTGTAGGGAAATGCTTGGTGAAATAGATGATAGGAATTTTGTGCAGTGTAATAGAAGTACTATTGTGAATAGAAAATGTATTTTAAGTGTAGATAGCGTTAATAGATATGCTTTGTTAAAGGAAAATAAAGGAAAAAAAGAAATAACTATAGGAAAGAAGTATTTAAATAAAGTACTTGATGGAATGATAAGATGTTAGAGAATTTTTTAATGATTTTAGTAGAACAATTCTGCATTATTCTGTGTTTGTTTGCATTGTATGGAAAGAAATTTAGATTGGATGCATATACAATGTGTGTCATAGTTATTAATATGTTGACGTTATATATTAAACAGTTGGGTTATATTAATCATATGACAACAATATGGATATTTATCTTTATATTACTCTATAGTTTATATGAGTTTGATAAAAACATTAAATTAGCTGCAACTAACAACGCATTATATTTTATCATTATTTCTCTTTTGCAGTTAATATGTACTATGCCAGTTATGTTATTACAATACATATTAGATAATGATGCTGTTATTGTCACAATATTAAATGTAATAGTATTATTAATTGTAATATGTTTAAGAAAACGAATCAATATACTTGCTAATACGATTAATTCAAAAAAATGGAGTACATTAATTCCAGTGTTTGTTTGCTTTTTTATGGTAGTTATGTTGCTGGTAAAATATAAATCATATGGATATTTACCTCTTGAGATTTATTCTATAGGAATAGTCTTTTTACTTCTTGCTATAGTATTAACTCAAAAGTGGCAAGAAAGTAGAATGGAGGCAGATAATAAAAAACTGGAATTGGAGATGTTAACAGCATATAATGAGGCTTTCGAAATTCTTATAGCAGACATCAGAAGGCAGCAACATGATGTAAAAAATCATATTAATGCTATTTATAGTCAGCATTATACAAATAAAACATATGAAGAATTAGTTGAAAGTCAAAAAAAGTATTGTGAATTTGTTAAAGTAAATAATAAATATGATAAATTATTAAGTATTAATAATACATTATTAGGTGGATTTTTATATAGTAAATTTCAAGCAATGTATCAAGAAGGAATAGATGTCGAATATGATATTGCATTATATACAAATGAAACAACGATTCCGAGCTATGAACTTATATCTATTTTAGGAGTACTAATTGATAATGCTACAGAGAAAACTCTGGCACTTGATTTAGACAACAAGATGGTTATGTTGTCTGTTCAAGAAAATGAACAACATATCAAAATATATGTAAAAAATAGAAGCGAGTACATAAAGTACGAGACTTTGTTTCAAATGTTTGAGGAAGGATATAGTACTAAAGGAAAAGGCAGAGGGGTAGGGTTATATAATGTAAAAGAAAAATCGAAGAAGTATAATTTTGATATTTCAGTAGAAAATCAGGAAATTGATGGAAATAATTGGATAAGTTTCGGGATTATAATAAAGAAATAAAGGGAAAAAGCCTTATTGATGTGAACGCGCATCAATAAGGCTTTTTTTTAAGATTCCTTATCAGGTGGTTTTACTTCGCCGAAAAATAAGTAACTTTGTACTGAAAAGTCATAAAATGCCAGCCATGCAAAACAAGATGAACACAAAGCGGATAAGATTTTATTGATTTTGTATTTCATATTACCACCTCCTTTTGTTTGTAATAAACGCAATAGACAATTGAAATGTCTGCGCTATAATAACCCAAAAACCTATAGTTAAGTATTGATTACTGGGTATTATAAATATTAATAGACAATAAAAAAATATAGATATTGAAGCATTTCGTTTACTGTTTTTAATCATTATTCCAGTAGGTGTTCGTCTATAACAACTGGTTATAGGACCAATATAATTAGTGATAATTATGCATAATAGCAAGGCAATAAGCATAAACACTTTATTTATATTGATAGTAGGTAAATATAATACACATAATATTAAAAAAACAACTGTGAACGCGAAACAACCAGCATATGTTTTGAAATGTAACCCACCTAAGGATGTTCTTACGGTCATTAATACCATTATTGCAATTAAGTATTCTAAAAGAAAATCAATGGTATAAAAAAATATTCCCATTAAAATAAATTTGCTTGATTCGCATAATAAAGCTTTGAAAAAGTATTTGATTAATTGTATTTGATAATTGGAATACCCTAGTTCTCTCTGTAAGTAATTTAAAAATCTATTCATAAGCACCTCCTAATAAAAAGAGTATAAATTTATAAGATTATTAAATGTTGATAATTTTCCTAGAAGGTGTTTTTTTTGACTTGAAAAGATATTACTATTTTGAAAGTTAGGATTAAATATAAAAAAGTAATTAATTCATCTTAATGAAGTTTAAATTGATATGTTTTATAGACAAACTAGTCCAAAAGCTGTATAATGTTCGTAATTATAACATTGTGTGAGAAGTAGTATTATAGAAAATAATCAAGGTGAATACGAATATTAAGATTGACGACAAAACCATAGATGAGATTGGTTAGTTTGGAAGAGGAGTAAGTTGTATGAAAAAGTTGTTGATAATTCCAGATAGAGAAAATATGCATCAATGTATGGAATTGGCAGAGAAGTACAATATGGGTTTTGAGTATAATGATTTTTATTGGCCGGATATATTAGATGATGATGACAAACTAAATGAAATTATATCAGATTATAAACAATGGGAGTTACCGCAGTACACTACCATGCATGGAGCGTTTTTTGACGTTATTCCATTTAGCATGGACGGGAGAATTAGGGAAATATCACAATTGCGTATTGAACAAAGCATTGAAGCGGCAAGAAGAATTGGTGTGAAGGCAATTGTGTTTCATACAAACTATAACCCGTTTTTAAATTCTGAAAGCTATTTTAATTCATGGATAGAAATCAACATAAAGTATTGGAGTGGCGTGTTGGAAAAATATCCGGATATAAATATTTATTTAGAAAATATGTTTGATACCAGTCCTGACATTATGGTAAGGCTGTCGGAAAGCTTGTGCAAGTACCATAACTACGGTATGTGTTTTGATTATGCCCATGCATCGTTGTCGAAGGTTGAGCCTGAGGTGTGGGCAAGGAAATTAAGTAAATACATTAAACATGTGCATATTAACGACAATGACGGTGTTAGTGATTTGCATCAGGCATGGGGAGATGGATGTATTAATAGAGAGGTTTTTTATGATTGTTGCAGTAAATATTTTAATGATGCCACTGTGTTAATTGAAATATCCAAGATGGAGGATAAGATAAAGTCATTGGAAATTCTCGAAAAGGAAGGCTTTTTGAGGGGATTCTACAAGTAGAGCGGCAACAGGAACCATTAAATAAGATGATGATATGTAAAAATTTCTAAGATAGCAGGGCTTAAAGTCCTGTTATTTTTTGTAATACAAGCTCTTCTAGTTGCATATACTATAGTATCTTATAGAATGGAGAGATTTGGTGAAATGGGTGAAAATGGTAAAAAAGACTATGCAGCTGAAAGTCTTAAAATGCATTATGAAAAAAGGGGAAAGCTTACTGTTACAGCAAATGTTCCTGTGGAAACAAGTGAAGATTTGTCTTTGGCGTACACGCCGGGGGTGGCAGAACCCTGCCTGGAAATTCAAAGGGACAAGGATAAATCGTTTGAGCTTACCAGACGTTGGAATCTGTGTCTTGTAGTGACAGATGGTACTGCGGTGCTTGGATTGGGGGATATAGGACCGGAGGCAGCAATGCCTGTTATGGAAGGAAAATGTGTATTGTTTAAGACGTTTGGCGGAGTTGATGCATTTCCGTTATGTATACGCAGTAAAGAGGTGGATGAGATTGTTAATACAGTTTCATTGATTGCAGGAAGCTTTGGTGGTATTAATCTTGAGGACATATCAGCACCTCGATGCTTTGAAATTGAGCGAAAATTAAAGGAAAAGTGCGACATACCTGTGTTTCATGATGACCAGCATGGAACGGCAGTGGTTACTTTGGCAGGGCTTATAAATGCATTGAAGCTGGTGGACAAAGAAGCAAAGGGAATAAGAGTGGTGGTTAACGGTGCAGGAGCAGCCGCCATAGCCATTACAAAGCTTCTTATTGAATATGGAATTGATGATATTATTCTTTGTGATACAAAGGGTGCCATATATATGGGAAGATTTGAGGGGATGAATCCTGTTAAGGAGAAAATGGCAGAAATAACTAATCGTGATAGGATGATAGGAAGCCTTAAGGAGGTTATCGGTGGAGCGGATGTGTTCATTGGAGTTAGTGCGCCAAATGTTTTGACTGAAGAGATGGTAGAATCAATGGCAAAGGATGCGATTGTATTTGCGTGTGCTAATCCGACACCTGAGATTTATCCTGAGCAGGCGATTAAGGCCGGTGCAAGAGTGGTTGCCACGGGGCGTAGCGATTATCCTAACCAAATAAATAATGTGTTGGCGTTTCCGGGAATTTTTAGAGGTGTATTTGATGTTAGGGCAAAGGATATTAATGATGAGATGAAGATTGCAGCAGCAAAGGCTATAGCGGGGCTGGTGTCAGAGGATGAGTTGAAGGAGGATTATATTATTCCGGCAGCGTTTGACAGAAGAGTTGGAGAGGCTGTGGCACAGGCGGTAGCTATGGAGGCTGTAAGAACAGGTGTGGCGATAAAGGATAATTTGTGATATTACCAAGAAAAACGTAAGAGGAGATTGGATGGACAAAAGTTCCTCTTTACAAACATATGTTCGAGAGTTATAATTAACACACCCCATAAATCGGAGGTGTGTTTTTTATGGAAAGAATGTATTTGTGTATAGATTTAAAGTCTTTTTATGCTTCAGTGGAATGTGTGGAGCGTGGTCTTGACCCGCTAAAAACTAATCTTGTGGTGGCAGACCCTGAGAGAAGTGACAAAACCATATGCCTTGCAATTACTCCGGCCATGAAGGCGCTGGGGATAAAGAATAGATGCAGGGTATTTCAGATACCAAAAAGTGTGAAGTATATTATGGCACCGCCACGTATGCAGTTGTATATTGATTATTCGGCCAATATTTACGAGATTTATTTGAAGTATGTTTCTAAGGATGACATTCATGTGTATTCTATTGATGAGGCATTTTTTGATGTGACACATTATTTGTCTTTGTATGATGTATCGGCTAAGGAGCTTGCCATAAGGATTATGGCAGATGTAAAGGAAACAACAGGAATAACAGCCACAGCAGGCATAGGAACCAATCTTTATCTTGCGAAGGTGGCATTGGACATAACGGCCAAGCACGTTGCAGATAATATAGGATATCTGAATGAGGAAATGTATAGAAAAACATTATGGAATCATAGGCCATTGACTGATTTTTGGAGGATAGGACCGGGAACTGTTAAGCGTTTGAGTAGTATTGGTATATTGACCATGGGGGATATTGCAAGGGCTGATGAAAATGTTTTGTATAAGGTGTTCGGAGTGGATGCGGAGCTTTTGATTGACCATGCATGGGGCAGGGAGACTACAACTATGGAGGATATTAAGGCGTACAAGCCAAAGAGTAATTCGTTGTCCAATGGACAGGTGCTGATGCGTGATTATACTTATGAAGAGTGTGAACTGATTGTTAAAGAGATGACGGATGCATTGTGCCTTGATATGTCGGACAAGGGTTTGGTAACACAGTCGGTATCACTTATGGTTGGATATTCCAATGAATTTGATATGAAGCCGGCTACGGGCTCGGTAAACATACCGGTTCCGACTAATTCTTATAGCACAATAGTTCCGTATGTGTTGGGGCTGTATGGCAGGATTGTTGAAAGGGACAAGCATTTAAGGAGACTTAGTATCAGCTGTAACGGAGTGACCAATGAGGCTTACGAGCAGTATGATTTATTTACTGATTATAAGGTTATTGAGAGGGATAAAAGGTTGCAGAAGGCTGCACTTGACATTAAGAAAAGGTATGGAAAGAATGCGCTGCTTCGTGGAATGGATTTGCAGGAGGCGGCTACAACCATGGATAGAAACAGGCAGATTGGAGGGCATAAAAGTGGGGAATAGTGTACGAAATGTTCATATAAAGATGGATAAGGCCAACAGGGCAAAGCAATTTATGCCATTTGATGCATTAACAGGCTTTCGCGAGGCTCTTAGGGAAAAGGAACGAAGCATTGAGACAGAAAAAGAACATACAAAAGTGGCAATTGATGATAATTTTGATTTACAATTGGAAGAAATATGATAAAATTGGTATTATAGTATAGTAAGTTGAAGAGGACAGTATGAAAAGCTTGAGAATTACTAAAGAAACATTTAAGTTGGTATTGATAACATTAGTTAGCGTTATAGTTATGGGATTTGCACTTTCTGTGCTTAACCTTGTAGACTGGGGAAATGACCCGTTCACTTATATGAATATAAGTATAGCGGACAGATTGAATATATCATTAGGCAACTGGCAGGTGATTTTGAATATAATTATGTTTATTCCGGTAATAATATGGGGGAGAAATCAGATTGGTATTGGAACTATATTCAATATGGTTTTGGTGGGATATAGTGTTGATTTCTTTTCCTGGGTGTGGGTACAGACAGGATTTGATGCGTTTGTGGACGGTATGCTTATAAAGCTTCTTGTGATGATACCTGCAATTATAGTGTTTGTGTTTTCGGCTGCCACGTATATGTCAACGGATTTGGGAACTGCACCTTATGATGCGTTGCCATTTATGATTGCCGGTAAGATAAAAAAGATACCATTTAAGTATGTTAGATTTTGTTGGGATTTAATGACGGTCATTATTGGACTGGTTGTCAGTGGAAGATTGGGAATTGTTACAGTTGCGATGATGTTATTCTTGGGACAGACGGTAGCGTTCGTCAGAGCAAAATTTTTTAAGAACTAGAAAGGAACTATTTATGAAAAGGATTGGTATTGTAACAGATAGTTGCGGAGGAATCTCTATAGAAGAGGCGAATAAGGTTGGAGTAAAGATACTTCCTATGTCATTTTGTTTTGGCGATGAGTGTTTTTATGAAAATGTTTCTATTACAAGAAAAGAATTTTTTGAAAGATTGAATGAAGGTGAGAAGGTTTTTACATCACAGCCATCAGTTGAGGATGTAATAAATGTATGGACAGAGGCATTGAAGGAATTTGACCAGATATTGCATATGCCTCTTAGCAGTGCTTTAAGTGGTTCTTGCAATACGGCAAGATTATTGGCTTCAGAGGATGAGTTTGAGGGCAAGGTGTTTGTTGTGGATAATGGTAGAATAGCTACACCTATGCATAGGTCGATACTGGATGCGTTGGAGTTAATCGAAGAAGGCTATGGTGCAGAAGAAATCAAGGAAATACTTGAAAATTCAAAGGCGGATATGTCTATTTATATTGCGGTGGAGACCTTGGAATTTTTGAAAAGGGGCGGTCGAATATCGCCTGCAACAGCGGCTATAGGTACTGCATTAAATATAAAGCCTATATTGACGGTATCGTATGAGGGTATTGGTTCACACAAGAAGAGTCGTGGAATGAAGAATGCGAGAAGAGATATTCTTGAATCATTAAAGAATGATCTGGAGACTAAGTTTAAGGATTCTTACGAGAATAATGAAGTGTATATGATGGCGGCAACAAGTGCTGATGAAGAGACTACAAATGGATGGATTGAAGAAATTAAGGAATTCTTCCCGGGTATGGAGGTTCTTTGTGATGATTTGGCATTAGCTATCGCCTGTCATACAGGTGAAGGCGCATTAGGTGCCGCATTTTCTTGCAAGCCAAAAAGATAAAGAAAGCTGAGGTATGAATATGTCAGAAGTAAAAACAACAAGTAGAGCAATTAAATTACAGAATTTCAAAGTGAATGATAAATTTTGGAAGAATGAGATGGAATTAGTCCGCAAGGAGGTTATTCCTTATCAGTGGGAGATTCTTAATGATAGAGTTAAGGAAGCAGCTCCAAGCTTTTGTATGAGAAATTTCAAGATTGCAGGAAAGCTTATGCAGGAGAAGAAAGAATTGGGTGCTGAATTTGAAGAGCCGAAGTATACATTTCGTGGTTTTGAAGCATTGCCTGAGGATATGAATAATCTTGAGGATAAGTTTTATGGATTTGTATTTCAGGATAGCGATTTTTCTAAATGGATTGAGGCAGTAGCATATTCGTTGGCAAATGAGCCTGATGAGGAACTTGAGAAGATTGCAGACGGTGCCATTGACGTTGTGTGTGCTGCACAGCAGGAGAACGGATATCTTGATACATATTATATTATTAATGGTATGGATAAGATTTTTACAAATCTTAGAGACCACCATGAGTTATATTGTTTCGGTCATTTGGCTGAGGGGGCGGTTGCGTATTATGAGGCAACAGGCAAGGATAAGCTTTTGAAGGCTGCCATGAGATTTGCAGATTTTATTGATGATTATTTTGGTGCTGATGAGGAAAAGTGCAAGGGTTATCCGGGCCATGAGATAGCTGAGATGGCATTGGTACGTTTGTATGAGGTTACAAATGACGAGAAATATTTGAATTTGAGCCGTTTCTTCCTTAATGAAAGAGGAAAGCAGCCATATTATTTTTCAGAGGTTGAAAAGCATGATAATTGGACCAATCATAAGTATCATCAGTCCCATGAGCCTGTAAGAGAGCAGAAGGAAGCGGTAGGACACGCTGTACGTGCTGTTTACCTTTATTCGGGTATGACGGATATGGCTAGAATTACAGGTGACGAGAAGATGTGGGAGGCTTGCAAGAAGCTTTGGAATAGCGCTACAAGAGATAAGATGTATGTTACAGGTGGTATTGGTGGAACTCATATGGGTGAGGCATTCTCTTATCCATTTGATTTGCCAAATGATACAGCATATGCTGAAACCTGTGCATCTATTGGTCTTATGTTCTGGGCAAGAAGAATGCTCGAGGTTGAAGCTAAGGGCGAATATGCTGATGTTATGGAGCAGGCTCTTTATAACACTGTATTAAGTGGTATGGCGCTGGATGGTAAGAGCTTTTTCTATGTAAATCCATTGGAAGTATTACCAGAAGCCTGCCATAAGGATGAGAGAAAGTTTCATGTTAAGCCTGTAAGACAGAAGTGGTTCGGCTGTGCCTGCTGCCCTCCGAATCTTGCAAGACTTATCAGTTCGTTACCATCATATGCATATACAGAGAATGATGATACATTGTTTGCTCATTTGTATGTTGGTGGAAATATTGATAAGGATGTCAATGGAAAGAAGGCTCGATTTGAAATTACATCAGATTACCCGTGGAATGGAAATGTTACATTTAAGTATGTAGGCGAAGATAATGTGGATATGAAGCTTGCTGTGAGAATACCTGCGTGGGCGACAGAGTGGTATCTGACAAGTGGAAGATGTGATGAAGGTCAGAAGAATCATAGTGATTTGAATGATGGATATGTATATATTGAGGGCAATTGGAACAATGGCGACGAGGTTAAGCTTACAATGCCTATTAAGACAAGAGTTTTGTCGGCCGACACCAGAGTAAGGGAGAATATAGGTAAGGTTGCCGTTATGAGAGGTCCTGTGGTTTATTGTATGGAAGAAGCTGATAACTCAGCGGACTTGCATTTATATAAGATTAATACGGAAGAAACTATGCAGGAATGCAGTGTGGTTATTGAAGGAAAGCAGTTCCCGGCACTTTTGGCAAAGGGCAGGAAGCAAAAATGTGCGGAAAATGGTGCATTATACAATGATTATCAGGCAGCACAGTATGATGAGGTTGATATAACTTTGATTCCTTATTATGCTTGGGCTAATCGTGGTGAAAACGAAATGAGTGTTTGGGTCAGAGTATAATGAGCACCCGATGATTAAAAGGAGCACAAATGAAACAATTTTTTATTAGAAGAGAAATTAAAAATTTAAGCGTGTTAGGTATTATTTTGATAGTGAGCGCTATTTGTGCATTAGAAGTATTTGCCGCATTGCCACATGGTACTTCGGATAAGTGGATTGCATCAGATATGGTTAATAATAATCCACCAGCTGATTATAAGATTAATAAGAAAACACAGGGAAAAGCTAAGGAAGGAGAATATAATAAATATTTCCTCAAGGATGATTTGCAGGAAGTGTATATAGAGATAGAAGAGAATAATCTTAACTATTTATTGCAAAATGCAAAGCAAGAGCAGTATGTTATGGCTACAGGTGTAACTATTGGTGATACGGAGGTAAAATATCCAGGATTGAAAACTAAAGGGGATTATACACTTATGTATTCATATGATGGTAATTATGGAAGTGACAGATTTTCTTTTACAGTGAATTTTGGGAAATATATTAATAAAAAGGATTATGGCGAAAAGCAAAATTTTTATGGCTGTGAAAAAATAAGCTTTAACAATTTCTATTTTGACAAGTCCATGATGAAAGAATTTGTTTCATACAAATTACTTGAGGAGATGGGAGTACCTGTGCCACAGTATGGTCTTGCAAAGCTCTATATTAATAATCAATACTATGGTGTTTATTTTATGGTTGAAGATTTGGATGAGTCTATAGTTGAGCAGTATTATGGTGTGGATGATATTGATGGCTACGTTGATAAGCCAAAGGATACAACTCTAAAATATGAGCAATTGTTGGTTCAGCCACAGTTACTTTGTGGCAATGATGCTTCAAAACTTTCGGATATAGAGGATGTACTGCCGACAGTGCTAGAGTGGAGCAGAAAGCTTTGCAATTTAAGTGAAGGAATGGACTTTGAAGGAAACACTATTGATGTAAATAGTGAAGAATATATAGATTTATTAAATCAAGTGATGAATGTGGATGAGGCTCTAAGGTATTTTGCAACCCATAGCTGGTTATGTCAGACAGACAGTATGTTTGTATGGCTTAAAAATTATGGTCTGTATGTAAGCGAGGAAGGTGTTGCTACAATAATTCCGTGGGACTATGATTTGAGCTTTGGATGCTATGGTGATGGTTTGACAAATAATGCTGAGAATACTATTAATTATAATGTAGATATGATGTATTGGCCAAATTATGGCTCGGCACTTGGAAAAACAATAGAAGAGGTTTATTCTAGATTTCCTCTGTTTAATGTTATTTATCAAAATGAAGAATTAAAGAACAAATACCGCTTTTATATGAATGAATGCTCGAAAATTGCAGCATTAGGTGGAATAGTGGAGTCTACAGGTAAGGAATATTCAGTAGGATATTTGAATTCGTATATTGATAATTTAGAAGAAAAGCTTATAGTGGCAGCAGGAGAAGATTTGGCTTCAAATGTATATTATATGAATGGTATACAACAACCGGCTAATGTAAAGGACGCGTTGCCGCATTTGAAAAAAATAATCGTAATGAGAGCTGTTGGCGTTAAGTTGCAGCTTCAAGGCTCCGATGCAAGGGTTACTGCAACTCAATGTAATAACTGGATGCTCGGTAATGGTGTGGCAGGTGAAAGTTCGAGTAGCGGTATGCTGGCCTGTGTTGATTCAAATACCGGTATATATACTATCGCAAAATACGGTAACAGTAAACGCTTGCCATTGCTTTCTGTAGAAAATATAAGCCAGGAAAATGGTGCATTTATGGAGTTCGAAAAATACTTAGGCAAAAAAGTATTAAATGTATACAAAATGAGCAATACTAAAAAGCCTGAAGGCGAGTATACATTGACAATTCCAATGTCAACTACTCAATCGAAAGACAATTTAGAATTTTATACTTATGTAGATGGTTCGTTAAAAAAATTGGATGTAACAGTTGAAGATAATTTATATACTATGGTTACTGAGAATATTGAATATATTGTTATTAGTGAAGCAGGCATAAGCTTGGCTGATAATAATGATGGTATAGAGGGATATACAATTATTGTGATTATTGGTATATTATGTGTAGTTTCATCTGTTGCTTTGATAATTGTGCTTGTAAAGAAAAAATGGTTAATAGCAGTTGTGGTAGGTATAGTGCTTTTGGTATGTAGTGGGCTTGTGACTGTGATGTTAAGTAAAAGGACTACTGAAAAAGTTCCGGAAGAAGTAGCTTATATAAAGCATGAAAATATTGTCAAAGCTCAAGAAAATATACAATATGAAGAAGAGGTATTAACAGGGAAATCATGGTGGGGTAATTATGAGAATAGCAAAAGCTATACTTTTGTTGACAATGGAAAGATGATATTGGACATTGAAATTGATAAAAACAATGATCCAAATAATAGTGGGTTCTGTGTAGAAGTATATGATAACGCAGGTTATTATTTTACAACAACTACAAATGGAGATGCATGGTATGCAGAAACTGATGGTTCTATGTCAGGTTTACAAGACCCAATAGTCTTAACTCCGGGAAAAATTATAAGAGTAATTGTTACGCGAGAAGGAAGAAATTATACCTTTGAGTATTACGATAAAGAAACAGGTAAGAACTTATTGAGAATCACAGCTGTAGAAGATGGTGCGTTTTCGAATATTATTAATTTGAGAATAATGGCGCAGGTTGGGACCTACAAGGTAAGAATGGTAGAATTTATACAATAGACGAGAAAGGTGCGAGAGTTATGAAGCTTAGAGATTTAGACCGATTTAATGAAATAGTGATTCAGATGCACGATAATCCCGATGCAGATGCGGTTGGAAGTGGATACGCATTATATAGGTATTTTGAAGAAAAAGGCAAGAAGGTTAGATTGGTATATGGCGGTCTTTTTCGAATTAAAAAAAGTAATATGGTCTTAATGATAAAAGAGCTTGATATACCGGTTGAATATGTTGAGACACTTGATAAGCCACAGCTTCTATTGACTGTTGATTGTCAGTATGGTGAGGGTAATGTTTACAGATTTGAAGCTGAAAGTATTGCTATGATAGACCATCATAATACGGGTAAGGTATCTGATGATATGGCAGAAATAAGAAGTCATATCGTAAGCTGTGCAACTATATGCTATGATATGTTAAGGGAAGAGGGCTATGATGTAAATAAGGACAAAAGAATAGCCACAGCGTTATATTATGGAATGTTTATGGACAGCAATGAGATGTCGGAGCTTCGTCATCCGTTGGAGAGAGATATGCTGGACTGCCTGAAATACGACAAAAAGTTGGTAAAACGACTTATTTACAGCAATTTCTCCATTCAGGAAATGGAAATAGCAGGAATTGCATTGATACGTTTCAGCTATGATGAGAGCAAGCGTTTGTCAATTATCCATTCAAAGCCTTGTGACCCAAATATTTTGGGGCTTATTGGAGATTTTGTTTTGAAGGTTGACAATATTGATGTCACCATTATATATAATGAGCGTCCTGACGGATATAAGCTTTCTCTTCGCAGCTGTATTCCTGAAATCGGAGTTAATGATATGTCGGCATTTCTTACGGAAGGTATAGGAAATGGTGGTGGACATTATGATAAGGCAGGTGGATTTATAAGCAAGAAGAATTTTGTGGAGAAGTATGGAGATATTAGTATCGAGACATATTTTTTCAATCGTGTCAGTGAATATTATGAAACATTTGACCTTGTGTATTCCAGAGACGGAGTGTCAGATAAGGCTCAGTATGAGGTGTATGAAAAGCTGCCATTTGCATATGGTTTTGTAAAAAGCAAGGACGTTAATGCCGGGAATGAAGAGTATAAGATAAGAACCTATGAAGGCGACGTATCTATAATTAGCTCAGAGGATACATACATAATGATAGGCTACAGCGGAGAGGTATATCCTATTGAGAGGCAAAAGTTTGAAGAAAAATATAATATTACAGGCAAAGGCTTTGAAAAGGAATTTGAATACGAACCTTCTGTATACAGTGTAAAGGAAAACAGAACTATTGGTATTATGTCTTTGGCAAAGGAGTGTATTTGTGTTCCGGGAGCAAAGGTGTATGCCAAAAAGCTTAGAAAACCTACAAAGGTGTTTACTAAG
>CAYWDL010000023.1:0-15211 GCA_964457015.1 uncultured Roseburia sp.
GCTTGAAATCAATAAGAATAAGATGTGTGTTGTTTTACAAAGTGTCAAAGACCCGGAAATTTCCATAGTTTTTTCTATGTTTTTCTCATTTTAGCGAATATACCAAACTTTTTAAACATATTTTGTAAACAACTTATGAAAAAATCTAGCATTTTCCTATAAAATACTGTAAAATAGTATTATTCGATTAATATGAACGAAGGTAAAAATAATATGAATGGAGTGTATAATAGTATGGATAACAATCAGAATAATGAAGTGATTACAACTGAAGCTGTAACAGTGCAAGAGGCTACACTAGAAGCAGCTACACCATCAACTGAACCGATAAGTGCACCCGCAGGTGAACCACAGGTAAATGAGGAACAGTTAAGAAGAACCTACAAGGGAATCATTTTCAAAACAGAAGAAGAGAAGGACCAGATGATTGCCCTTGAAGAAGAGATTTCAAACTATTGCGAGAATCTTGAGGGAAAGACATATAAGGAATTGTATGATAAGAATCAGGAGTTGAACAATCTTCCAAAGGCAATTTTCTCTCCATTGTCTATAAAGATAATGACTGCGGCAAATGAGAGAGAAAAGGTTGAAATAGAGGAATATAAGGTGAAAGTGGCAGAGCTTTCATTAGAGGAACTTGAAGAAGCAAAGGCAGAAGCGGAAGCACAGAACTATTCATATGGTGCTATGTCACAGATTAGTGGCTTTATTCTTAACAGAAAAAGAGAATGTCAGACTAAGATATTAGAGGATATGCTGACAGGTTATGACAGCATTTCAAGAAATGAATTGAAGGAACTTAAGACTAAGATTTCAGAGTTGAATTTTGAGGCAAACCTTGTCAGTCCATTTCTTAATAAGATTGATGTTCAGTATGATATTGTTGAGCAGGATGAATTACAGAGCTTATGTGCAAATGTTGAGTCAATGGAGATAAATGAGCTTGAAGCATTACTTAGAATAATTAATGATGGCGGTTATCAGCAGAAGTATTCCGCATCGTATATAACAATGATAAACAATAGAATTGAGCATCTCCAGTACTTAGAGCTTGAAGCATTGACTACGTGTAAGGAAGAGATGAGCAAGCAGGAGCTTATGGATTTATATGCTAAGCTTGAACAGGGTGGATATAATCCAAAATTCATTAAGAGATTTCTTTTGGATGTGCGTATGCTTATTGAAAATAGAAAATACATGGAAGTTATGGAGCTTACTGCAGATGTATATAATAAGAGCAAGGATGAGGTTCTGAATGTTGAAAGTATTATTGAAGAAACCGGATATAGCCAGGGTATATTGATGGTTCCTAGAAGGAAGATTGCAGACAAGAGGTTTGAATTTGATATGTGCGAGCTCATTGATGGATGTAATGATTTTGACAGCCTTTCCAATGAAGAAGCTGATACACTTATAGCAAGTGTTAATGAAAAGAATTATAGTCAGAAGAGTAAGAATATATATCTTGACAGGATTTCACAGAGAAAGATGAACATTGCTCTTGGAGATGTAAGTAGACTTGCAGCTTATTTTGTACAGCTTGCAAATAAGTATGGTGTTGGAGGCGGAGATATTTTGGTTGCATCGAAGTCAGATGCATTTATGGCAGCATACAGAAATCTTAAAAATGCATATCCAACAAGCGGAGAATATGATATTCCGGCATTTATTATGAATGGTGGTGTAAATATTGCAATTTCGTACAAATACTGTTATTTAAATGCTGGAAGCAAACAGACGTTACTTGAGATAAATAATATAAATGGAATGAAAACAGTTAAAAAGCTGTTTATGGAATCTTTGGTAATGGAGCTTAAAAATGGTACAACAGTTCCTGTGTCGGGAAGCATCAATAAGCAGATTTTAGCAGGCTTCTTGCAGATGATTAATGAATTTATTGCAAATGTAAATAATACAGCTGTGATTGATTCGTTTAGTATGCCTGAATTTAATGTTGATGCTTTAAACAAGGAATGGTACATATGCAAGGATGAGAATTATGGACTTACAAAGTCTGAGCTTAAGGCATGTACTATCGGTGCAATGTGTGCAGATGCAACAACTAATGAAATTGCAAAAGCTATGCATTTCGAAGGCAACAAGGATTGGGATCAGTACCATGTGAAGGTTAAGACAAATTATCAGCTCCTTCCAAGCGATGAGCTTGTGTTTGTATTTGACAAGTCATTGTTGAATAATGCAAAGGAAGGATTTGCGGTTGGCACAGAGAAATTGTATATAAAGCTAGCTAACCAGCCGGTTATAGCATTGAATTTCAATGAGATATTTGAAATAAGATGTGATGCGTCAGGAAAAATATGCGTGGATACTACAGGTGCCAATACAAATTCACTTGATATGGTAACATGTAGTGCTAGCTGTGCAATATTTATGGCTAATAAGCTTAATGAATATGTAAGAAATATGCAGTTGTATTCAACAATTGCTGAATAATCAGAGGTGTTAAATGTACGATATTATATTGGCTTCCAAATCGCCTAGAAGAAGTGAACTTTTAAATCAAATAGGGATAAGGTTTAAGGTCATGGTCAGCGAAAAGGATGAAATTGTTACAAGCAGTATACCGGGTGAGGTTGTAAAAGAGTTATCATTGCAGAAGGCGACAGACGTAAGAGATATGTATGTGAATCAGAATCATTGCCACCAATATATTATCATTGGTGCAGATACAGTAGTTGCAGTGGATGATAAAATCTTAGGTAAGCCAAAGGATGACCAGGATGCTCTTTTAATGCTTACAGCTTTGTCGGGAAGGGCACACGCTGTATATACAGGTGTAACACTTATTATAAATGATGGTATTGATGTGAAAATTGAGACATTTTATGTGAAGACCGATGTATATATGTATGACAACTCAAAAGAAGAATTAATTGATTACATTGCTACCGGTGAAGGTAAGGATAAGGCCGGAAGTTACGGAATTCAGGGCATTGGTGCCAGATTGGTTGAAAAAATAGAAGGCGACTACAATAATGTAGTCGGCCTTCCAGTTTCGGCAATATATAATCGAATCAAGGACTTGGTTAAGTTATAGATTTCCTGTATTGATTAGGAGTCATTCCTATTATTTCCTTAAATTGCCTTGTGAAATGCTCCTTATTTTCATAGCCGCATTTAGCAGCAATGTCAGTAATGGAATCATATTCACTATTCAATAAATGGCAGGCGTACTCAAGCCTGCTTTTTATTATGTCCTGCATAACAGATACTTCAAAAAGCTGCTTATAAATATGTTGGAAATAAGAGGTGCTTATGTTAAGCGATTTAGCCAGTTCATTTACATTTTTATCAGGAGTAAATGAGCTAAAGTTATAAATGGAGTTTCTTATTTCTACAAATGGCTGTCGATATCTAATGAGCTTGTCGGACAGATGCTTTTCAGTATTTAAAACATCGCTGAATTTGCAAAAAAGTGTTTTAAGCTTCATATCAATAATCATATCGTGACAGTTACCAGTCTGATGAAATTCTCTTGCAATATCTTTAAAATAAGATGAAATTTCCTGACTATTATGCACATACAGTAATGTATTCAGAGGTATGTTCAAATTCTTGAAGAAATTATAAATATCTCTATCGTAATCGTCTGCAATAAAATGAATAAAGTCATTGCAATAAGGACCAGCTTCCGACTTGTAAAACTGAGGAGTTTCCCTGTCATATATTAAAAATGCCGGCTCATTGACACATATTATTTCATCACCAATGAGGACCTCCACAGGGGTTTTGAAATACAAAAACAAAAGAGACTGTGTGCCGTAGGGTCTGTCAACACAGATGCCATTTTGATGTATGAAGTTATATCCTGAACGATGTATTTTAATCATTGCTTCTTCCTTTCATATAAAATTGTCACCAGGTTTATATAAGCATTTTATCATAAAAAGCAGAAAATATCAATTTTATAACAGAAACTATCATTGAAATGTTAAACTAAACTAATATAATGTTTCGTGAGTAGTGAATATATTTTTTTAAACATAAAGATATTGAGACAGGAGTGAATAGGGCTGATGGAAAAAGAAAAGAAGCAAACGGCAATGAGATGGTTTTTGTCGTATTTAAAGAAATATCGTGTACGCCTGATAGTTGCATTAATACTTGTTACCATAACAGCAATTCTCGCAATTATTAATCCTATGATAACCGGATATATTGCAGATGATGTTATAGGTACTGACCCAACAAAAATCAACTTGGATTTATTGTGGAAAATGCTGCTTTTGATGATTGGTGTAACAGTTGTAAAAGCTGTTTTGCGATTGATTTTCCTTGCGATTTTTGAAACCTCATCGCAGGGTATGCTGTTTGATATGAGAGATGGTGTATATAGGAATCTTTTGCAGAAGGATTTTGCATTTTACAATAAAAACAGAACCGGTGACCTTATGTCGAGACAGACCGGTGATATGATGGCTATAAGACATTTTGTTGCCTTTGTAATTTATAATATATACGAGTCTGTATTATTATTTTGCATAGCATTGTTTATGATTTTTACGGTTGATTATAAGATTGCTTTGGCAATGCTTACGGTGTTGCCGGTTACAGCTTATACAACCTATAAGCAGTCGAAAGAAATTAAGCCTAAGTTTATGAATATACGTGAGAAATTTGCAAGTCTCAACGCATTTACGCAGGAAAATATCAGTGGTAATCGTGTTGTAAAGGCGTTTGCAAAGGAAGATTACGAGATTGCAAAATTTGATATTGAAAATGAGAATTACAGGCAATCGGAATTAGAGGCAGCCAAAGTCTGGGAAAAATTCGTACCAAGATTTGAATTCTTATCAAACATCCTGGTGTTTATCCTAATGGTAGTTGGCGGTATCATGGCGATTACAGGTGATGTGTCACTTGGTGATATGATTATGATTAACGGATATCTCTGGATGTTAAACAATCCGCTTAGAATGGCCGGTTGGCTTGTAAATGATGTGTTTAGATTTATAGCATCTGTAGAAAAGATTTACAGCACAATCGAGCAAAAACCGGTAATTATGACTCCACGCTACCCGGCTGATGTGGAGAAAATAAAGGGTAATGTTGAGTTTAAGCATGTAAGCTATACTGCAGAGGATGAAGACGTTTTAAGAGATGTAAGCTTTAAGGTTGAGGCAGGGCAGACTGTAGGTATAATAGGTGCCACGGGTTCAGGAAAATCGACCATAATGAATCTTATGTGCAGATTTTTTGATGTAACTGATGGCGAAGTTCTTGTGGATGGAATAAATGTAAAGGATATGAATTTACATACTTTAAGGGATGGTATTGGTATGGCTATGCAGGATGTGTTCCTGTTTTCTGATACAATTGAAGGAAATATTGCCTATGGTCAGCCGGATTGTCCTTTTGAGAAGGTTAAATGGGCTGCAAAGGTTGCCAATGCAGATGATTTTATTATGAAGATGCCGGATGGTTATGACACTATAGTTGGTGAGAGAGGTGTAGGTCTTTCAGGTGGACAGAGACAGAGAATTTCACTTGCCAGAGCCTTGCTTAAAGAGCCGGCAATAGTAATACTTGATGACACAACATCTGCGGTAGATATGGAAACAGAGACGTTAATTCAGAATGAGCTTAATTCTCTTGAAAATAAGGAAACAGTATTCATCATTGCCCATAGAATTTCATCTATAAAAAATGCAGATACTATTCTTGTATTGGACCAGGGCAGAATAATCGAGCAGGGCACACATGATGAGCTTATAGCAAAAGAAGGTTATTATTATACCGTTTTCACTCACCAGTATGGAGAGTTTAATTCAATGAGAAAAGGGGTGAGATAATGGCAAGAAATAAATACGATATTGATGAAGAATTAGATAATAAATTTGACCTTAATCAAATTAAGAGACTTGGAAAATATATTGGTAATTATAAAAAGGATTTTATAGTTGTAATTGTTATTATGATTATTTCCAGTGCACTTACAATGCTTCAGCCGATGCTTTTGAAGGATGTGCTTGAGGTTGTTGAGGAGTTTATCAAGGGCAGTGGCATTACAAAAGAGGATGCAATATTAAGGATTTGTATAGATGGAGCTTTGATGCTTGTTGTTACTCTTATTGTTGTGCTGATATTAAAGGCAAAGATTAAGATTACAAATTATATTGGACAGAACATTATATATGAATTGAGAAGAGATTTGTTTGTGCATTTACAGGAGCTGCCATTTTCTTACTATGATGATAAGCCTCACGGTAAGATACAGGTTAGAGTTGTAAACTATGTAAATAACTTAAGTGACCTGTTATCAAATGGTATTGTTAATACTATTACGGATTTGTTCAGCCTTATATTCATCGTAGCTTATATGTTTATTTTGGATGTAAGATTTGCACTTATGGCACTTATGGGTCTTCCTGTTCTTATTGCAATTGTGTGGATTGTTAAGACAAGACAGAGAAGAGCGTGGCAGCTGCAAAGTAACAAACAGTCCAATCTTAATGCTTACATAGCGGAAAGTATTAATGGTATCAGAGTTACACAGTCCTTTGTAAGAGAGGAAGAAAATACTGAGATTTTCAACCGCCTTAACAAGGATGCAAAATCAGCATGGTTAAATGCAGTTAAGTATAATTTCATTATGAATCCTGTTGTAGAGAATATTACTTCAATAACAACAGCGGTTATTTATATGCTTGGTGCAAACTGGATATTTAATGGAAGCATAGATATGTCAATACCTGTAATGGCTACATTTATAATCTATGTTTCAAGATTCTGGGCGCCTATCACCACCCTTGCAAGCTTTTACAATTCGTTGCTTACGGCAATCTCTTACCTTGAGAGAATATTTGAAACAATTGATGAGCCTGTTCTGGTAAAGGACTGCGAGGGGGCTGTTAAAATGCCGGAGATAAAGGGTGAGGTTGAATTTAAAAATGTTGATTTTGCTTATGAGGATGAAGTTATGGTATTAAATAATGTCAGCTTCAAGGCAGGTGTGGGTCAGTCTTATGCAATTGTGGGACCAACAGGAGCAGGAAAGACAACCATAGTAAACCTTATAAGCAGATTTTATAATCTTACCGGTGGACAGATATTAATTGATGGAGTTGACATAAGTAAGGTTACTATCCAGTCACTTCGTAAGCAGATGGGTGTAATGATGCAGGACAGCTTTATATTTGCAGGAACAATAATGGATAATATCAGATACGGCAATATGGAAGCAAGCGATGAGGATGTTATTCGTGCGGCAAAAACTGTGTGTGCTCATGATTTCATAATGAATCTTGAAAATGGATATAATACAGAGGTAAATGAAAGAGGTAGTCGACTTTCAGCCGGACAGAGGCAGCTTATTTCGTTTGCAAGAGCGGTACTTGCTGACCCTAAGATTCTTATTTTGGATGAAGCTACATCAAGTATAGATACTGAAACTGAATTATTATTGCAAAAGGGATTGAATGAGCTTTTGAAGGGAAGAACATCATTTATTATCGCTCACAGATTATCGACTATTAAGAATTCGTCATGCATAATGTACATTGACCAGGGCAATATTATGGAAATGGGAACACATGATGAGTTGATGAGAAATGAAACGGGCTTGTATCACAAGCTTTATATGTCACAGTATGATTTCTTAAAATAAGGTTGACTTTTATATGGCGGATGTCATAATATTATATTATGGTATCCGCTGTTTTACTTTATGGAGGAAATATTATGGTAAAGCTTATAGCAAGTGATTTAGACGGAACATTATTAGTTGATGGGAATAGGGAAGTATCAGAAGAAGCTATCAGGCTGATTAAGAGGTTAAATGAAAATGATATAATATTTGTTGCGGCAAGTGGGAGACAGTATCCGAATCTTAAAAGGCTGTTTGCTGCTGTTTGTGATGATATAGCATATATATGTGAAAATGGCGCATTGGTAAAGTATAAGAATGAGACACTTTATAAAGCATGCTTTGAAAAGGATATGGCAAAGGCTATTATAGATGATATTTTAAATAAGGATGAGTGTGAAGCACTCATTTCCGGCGAAAGTACTTCGTATCTTATTCCTAAGAAGGAAAGCTATGTGGAACATATGAAGAATTTTGTTAAAAATGATGTGACAGTTGTTGATGGATTTGAGGACATCAAAGAGGATATAATAAAGATTTCTGTATATAAGGAGTCCGGTGTTGATGATGTCTGCGATTATTTTGATGATAAATGGTCAAAGCAGGCTCAATGCACAGTATCGGGAATATGCTGGCAGGATTTTGTTCCTAAGGGAGTTGATAAGGGTACAGCCTTGAAGATTATTCAGGAAAAATTCAATATAGAGCCGGATTTTACTATGTGTTTTGGCGATAATTACAATGACTTGGACATGTTTGAAAGAGCATATTTCAGCTATGCTATGTCGACTGCCAAATCGGAGATAAGGGCTAAGGCGAGATATGTGACTATGAGTGTTGAAAGTATTCTTTATGATGTGGATAAGATGATTAATTTTAATTTGTAAGGAGACATTGATATGATAAATGAAAGTTATGCAAAGACATTTTTAGATAATCAGGGTAAATTGTTTGATGAACCTGTAGCTACTAGCATTGATGAAGCAATGGAATTTTTGGATGACGTTATGGCAGTTGTTGTTAATGATGTAGATGAGCTTAGAGATTATTTTGAGGAAGCAGGCATAGATGCAGAAGATATGTCAGATGAAGAGTTACTTGATTCACTTGAAGTGTTTGTGCTTGAGGATGGAAAAATACTTGTAGTGGAAGGTTAAATATGAGAAAAGCGAAGATAATACTGTTAATGCTGTTGTTGACAGTAGTATGTATGACTGGTTGTAAGCAGAAGATTGTTATAACAACAGGCTTTGATGACGGGGAATTGGTAAAGATTGCAGGGAAAACCGTTAATTTAAGTGAAGCCATGATTTTATTGTTAAGTGAAAAAGAAAGCTATGATGTGGGACTGGATGAACAGTTTTGGCAGATTGAATATAAGGATAAGACAATGCTTTCGTATTTCAAGGCAGAAATAAAGGAAGAGTTTATAAGATTAAATGTTTTGGCAGAGTATGCTAATTCTAAGAATATATCTTTGACAGAAGAGGAAAAACAGGATATAGCTGATAAAGCAAGGATATATATGGAGCTTGCCGATGCAGAGGCTGTTAAAACATATAATATATCTCAGTCTGATGTTGAATCGTTGATGAAAAAGATGCTTTTATCTGAAAAGGTATATGAAATGGTAGTTAATGATTATGTCATAGAGATAAGTGAGGAAGAGGCAAGAGTTATGTATGCCAACTATATTACGGTGGATGCTGATATGGAAAAGGCTATGGATATTGCCCAGGAAATATACGGCAGGGTAAGTCTTGGAACGGATATGGGAATAATTGCTGAAAAGTATGATTATGCCACATATGGTGAGGCATATATGACACGAGGGGATTTTGAAGAAGAGCAGAGCGAGATTATATTCAGACTTAAGGATGGAGAAATATCTTCTGTTATTGAACAAAATGGAAAGCTATACATTATTAAGTGTATTAATGATTATGATGAAACTATGACAACCTCCAATAAGTCGTTGCTAATTAACGAAAAAAGGGACGAAGAGTTTAACAAGGAATACAGACCTTATGAAAAAAGTGTCAATGTGGAGTTTAATACTAATTTATGGGATTCATTGGATTTGAATGAAGAGCAGAAGGTTATTGGTGTTAACATATATGATTTATTAAATGAGGTTTATGAAATTGAAGAAGCCGAACAACAGTAGCGCTGTCGGCTTCTTTATTATTATTCTGACTGATTATCTGTTTGTGCTTCTTCTAGCTTTTTTGCTTTCTTTTTCTTAATACTATTTCGTTCGATTGCATATATTAAAACTATTAGAATTACGGAAGTAGTAGTAATGCATAAGCCTAATATAAATCCGTCAGGTATATATTTGAATTCAATTGTGTGTTCTCCGGCAGGAACATTGACAGTGAGGAGAGCGCCCAGGAAGGAGCCTGTCTCAGCCTTCTTTCCGTCGATGTATACGGACCAGCTTTTATCGTATATTAAGGATGTAAGCATAGTTCCGTCTTCCTTTGCATTGATTGTTCCGGTAATATGTGTATCATCGTATGAGTTGATAACCAAGCCTTCATCGTTAAGCTCGTTAAATACCTTATCAAACAATTCCTGGTCGAAGGTATATGCATATGCCTGAAGGGAAGATACATCACTTTCAGTAGTTGTTATGGTTACTGTCGTATTGGCAGGTACTTCGCCAATATGAATAATACGTCTGTGATTAAGACCTGTAGCCGAGCCTGATTTTGTAAAATCATTATCCGGATTATAGGCTGAATATGTCACTGAATCTACATAATTAGTAACATAAACATATAAATCACAATCAGTCTCAGGGACAATTGTAGTTGTTTTGCCATTGGCAGTGGCAGAGATTCTTGTGAATAAATTCTCATAACCCGTGGTGGTCGTTACAAAATTATTTTGAATTACGAAAGGATCATTTCCTTTCAATTCAAAGTCTGTAAGAGAATCCTCTGGAATCATATAACCTAAAGGAAGTACATAATCCAGCTCATAGAGATATCTGTTGTCACTATTAGCTACCTTTTCCATAAGATATGGGTCCTTGTGCTCATATTTTGTAATAAGGTATTTGACAGATAGCATTGATGAGGTTAATGGAGTATTTCCATAATAGGAATATGCATTTGTGGATTGCTCAAAACCAAATTTGCCTAAAAGCTCTGTAAAATAGCCGTTTGCTGTTGATGAGAATATGGATACGCCGTGGTAATCATTCCATGCCGCATCATTTTTTGTGTTTCTATCTTCTTTTTCAACTCTGTAAAAAGTCTTGTCATTTACTGAATTCAGTATATTTGTTATAGAAGCATTATCCTCAATATAGTATGAATATCCTGTTGGTTTGTAGGATGCTTCATGATTTGAGTTAATTGCAGCCTCGGCTATGCACGCAACAATCAGCAAATATGTGGTGAATTGCCTGTATATTTTTTGATTTCTGTACATACATATGATTATGAGGTAGCAAATCAGGAAGAATATGCTTAAATAAATGATTTCAAAAGGATAATCATCACTTACAAATAATTCCTCTATGATTATGATTAAGGCTATTGCACCAAGGAAGGATGAGTAAATCTGCTTCTTTGTATATGTTTTAATGTGTATAGCAGCTTCATATACCATTGTAAGTATAAGAAAAATATAAATAAATGAATGACGCGCAGGCAGGCTGTTTGGAAAATGGAAGCCGTGCCATATGAAGTCAGGAATATTAAGGTTGAAGCTTAATAAAATCAAACCAAGAACAGCAACCTTGCAAACCTTTTCGCGATGATTGATTTCCTTACACATACAGTATAATGGGACCATAATAAGCACAGCTACAGTGCAATAAATATTAGGTCTGTCTGAATTTAATATTGATACCTCTACATTCATAAGAGAACGTGAAAGCATATCCATAATTGAAAAATAGTTTTTCCATTCCGAAGGAAATTCACTATTGGCCGAAACTGTGTATGAAAGAGCATACAATGCCGGTAAAAACAATATTGCGCCCAGTCCGCCGGCTAAAAGTGAGCCTTTTATAAAGTGCAATACGCGAACGCTGGCTTTGTATATTGTAATCTTCTCGTATGAAATCAGCATAATGAAAAAATAAATGACTGAAAAAATACAAAGCATAATTCCAATATAATAATTTGAGAATATGGCAAATCCCAAGCTAAGTGTATACAAAAGCCATTTTTTCTTTTTTACAAGATATTCAATTCCAAGTGCAATCAATGGAAGTGCAGCAACGCAGTCTATCCACATAATATTCCAGCTGTATGCGGCCATATATGATGAAAGTGCATAAAATACGGCTATGGCTGGAGCTGCATAGTTTATTTTTTCAAAATGCTTTAACAGATAATATGCAAAGGTTAATCCGCAAATACCGGTTTTTATAATTATAAGAACATCCATTGTGACAAGGATGTTACCCTTTACGGCGATAATACCTAATAAAAGGTTAATTGGACTTGCAAGATAATATGCATAAAGTGCTGTAAAGTTTACACCCATTCCAATATTCCATGAATAGAATAGGGATTCGCCTTCAGTTAACTTTCTGTAAAGCTCCTTGTAGAATGGAGCATACTGATGGTACGCGTCACTTCTTAAGTAAATGGAATCACCGAAAGGATATACGCCACGACTTATAAACACTACAGATAAAATAACAACAGGAATAATAAATGCAAAAAGGCATGGAAGAAAAACTGCAGGAAGCTTTTTTCTGGTTTTTCTTGCTTTTTTTGGTTGTATATCATCATTATCCATTTCAATTATTGTAATGTCATCAATGTCATTATCGACATCACTTACGTTTTCTGTTTCTTCATTGATTTCAGTAATTTCAGTAATTTCAGTAATTTCGTTGATTTCATTGCTTTCAGTAATTTCGTTGATTTCATTGCTTGATGTTGTCACACTGATTTCCTCCGGGTTATTATTTTCAGAAGAAATATCCATTTCTTCCAGTTCTATTTCTATAAGCTCATTTTCAGTAGCTTTCTTTTTGAATACGAATAGTTTACTAAATACATAGTTTGCTACGATTACAAATACAGAAATTAATACCTTGGCAAGTAACATGTTCATATTGACCACACTTGCAAATGCCAGAAAAATATCTGTAATTATTAGTGAAAAAACTCTGGCAAGAATAAAGCTTGGCAGCTCGTGTTTTATCACTGAAAAACTAAATGATTTGGATTCAAAAACAAACAGCTTGTTGGTTATATATGCAGTGGCTACTGCCAATATCCAGGCTATGGTGTTTGATATAATCTCATTTATGTTAAAAATGTAGTGGAGTAGTGCAAATGCCGCAAAGTCTACCACTGTTGTTAATACACCGAATATTGTGTAAAATATGGTTTCCTTGTTTAAAAACTTTTGTATGTTCACGGTATTACTCCTTGTCCTTAAGATTGTCAGTAAGTGGTATGTTTGTGTCCTTTAGTATGAATAAAGGTCTGTTCTTTACTTCTATATATATATTGGCAATATATTCACCAAGTATACCAAGTGAAATCTCAATGATACCACCTAAAAAGATGACAGCAGAGAGAGTAGTAACATAGCCCGGAACATCAATACCAAAGATTAATGTTTTGATTATGGTAAATAAAATGTATAGGAAACCGACTATGGAAATAACAAATCCCATACCTGTAACAAAACGTAATGGAGCTATTGAAAAGGTGGTAATACCTGTTACTGCATAGCGAAATAACCCTTTAAAGCTCCACTTGGTTGTTCCTAAAGCTCGCTCAACATTTTCATAAGGGAGCCATTTGGTGTTGAAGCCAACCCAGGCAAATATGCCTTTTGAAAAACGCTGCTTTTCAGACATTGACATAATGGCGTCAACCATAGCTCTGGTCATAATTCTGTAATCAACAGCGCCTTGAACTAAGTCTATATCTGTAATCCTGTTATTCAAATTGTAAAATGCCTTTGAGAAGAAGCTACGAACAGGAGATTCGCCATCTCGGGTAGTTCTCATGGCAGCACAACAGTCATAGCCTTCTTCAATGTTTTTTATCATTTCAGGAATGAGAGCAGGCGGATGCTGCAGGTCAGCGTCCATAATGATGACATAATCTGCAGTAGAATATGATAATCCTGCATACATACCGGCTTCTTTACCGAAATTTCTTGAAAAAGACAAATATGAAACATTACTATTCTGAGCACTTAACTCCTTTAGTATACTGTATGTTTTATCGCGGCTTCCGTCATCAATAAAGATGAAGCGGAAGGAGTAATTTTCAATTTTATTAATAACCTTTGTTGTTTCGTCAAAAAACATCCTAAGCATTTCTTCCTCATTATAGCAAGGAACAACGATATCTATTGTTTTTAACATAGGTAATCTCCGTTTCTTAATTTATATCATTATGTATTATTAACATTAAATCTCATTCTAAAATTTTATTGTACTATAAAATGCAGTAAATTGAAAGTAGAAAAAAAGAATATCGGGTAATTTTAGAGAAGAAACTAAAGTTGCATTTCTCTTGCACGATAGTCACATTTTTGAATTTGTATAAAATGCTGTTGTTTAATTATGAATAGAAAATATGTAAGCTGGAAATAAGTTGGAAACAAGTAGGTGATACAATTATTGTATCAAACACGAAAAGTATATGCTGGTATGCATATAACATTAAAAAAGGAGGTTTTCATTTATGAGGAAGCGGTTACTGTCAATAATAATTTTATTATGTATTTTGCTCGGAATTCCAATGGTTCATATTCAAGCTTATGATGTATTGGAAAAAGAAAAGACGCAGGACATCGTTGATGATGTTCAGGTTATTGGAGTGGATGAAGTATTTGAAGTGCCAGATATTATTGATAAATTTGGTGAAGAGAAAAATAATTATATCGGTAGAGTGAAGTCGGAAGAAAAAGACTTATATTCTTTTGTTTTTAAGAATAAAGATGGAGCAAATACAATGCGAGTATTTAGTCATCCAGTAAAATATGTCGATAGTTGTGGTGAGATAAAAGATATATCTCTTGAAATAAAAGAAAGAGCTAATGGAGGATATATTACAGCGCAACATGAGATTATAACTACTTTTGAGGAAAAGTTGACAGAGGGTATTTCATTAAGTTATAATGATATAAATTTAACGATGGTACCAGATGTGGTTGGAGAAGACAGTGAAAAAGCAATATTGGATGACGAAAGAAAAGTAGTTACATATGATGCAGACGATAACACATCATATGTTTATGAGCTGACATATGCTGGATTTAAAGAAGATATTGTAGTGAATGAATATACTGGTCAAACAGAGTATGAATTTAGAATTTTTACCAATGGTTTAAAATTGAACGAGAATAAAGGATCATATTATTTAATAAATGATGAAGGAGAAGTAAAGGCGACAATAGGTGATATTATAGTTTTTACAGCAGATGAAAAAAATAATACGATTGGTAAAATGACACATAAAGTTATTGAAGAAAATGAAGAATACATTTTGACTATTCATTTGGATTTGGAATATCTTTCAAGTGATTCTACTTTGTATCCTATTAGAATAGATCCGACAATTGAAGTGAATTATACTAATAACGGAGCCAGTGCAATTGAAGATGTTA
>CAYWDL010000024.1:0-15007 GCA_964457015.1 uncultured Roseburia sp.
GGGTAAGGCTGACCACGCTATTTTCCTTGATACAAACACATTGAAATATGAATACGCACCGGTTAAGCTTGAGAATGCAAGAATAGTAATTGCCTGTTCAAATAAGAAGAGAGGACTTGGCGATTCTAAATATAATGAGAGAAGAAGCCAGTGTGAATCCGCTCTTGCAGATATTCAGAAGGTTAAGGACATCAAGAATCTTGGCGAGCTTACAAGCGAGCAGTTTGAAGAGGTTAAGGGAAGCATTAAGGACGATGTTGAGGCTACAAGAGCAAAGCATGCAGTTTACGAAAATGAAAGAACAGTTAAGGCTGTACAGCTTTTAATGGATAACAAAGTGGATGAATTCGGAAAGTTAATGAATGATTCTCACGTATCACTTCGCGATGATTACGAAGTTACAGGTATTGAGCTTGACACATTGGCAGAAGAAGCTTGGAAGTGCGAAGGTGTTATCGGTTCAAGAATGACAGGTGCAGGCTTTGGCGGATGTACAGTAAGTATTGTAAAGAATGAATATGTTGATGCATTTATTGAAAATGTTGGTAAGGCATATGAAGCAAAGATTGGTTACGCAGCAGACTTTTATGTAGTAGATATCGGCGACGGTCCAAAGGAGTTTTAATTATGGTAGATAATGTTATTAAAAATTTAGTTGATTATGGCGTAAGATGTGGCCTTGTGGAAACAGAAGACATTATGTATTCAACAAATAGAATTCTTGAAGTATTAGGTAAGGATTCTTATGAGCCTTCTGAAGATGCTGCTGAAATTACAGACTTAGAAGAAATTTTAGGAAAACTTCTTGACTACGCAGTAGAAAATGGAGTTCTTGAAAATGACAGCATTGTTTACAGAGATTTATTTGATACAAAGCTAATGAGCTGTCTTGTTCCGAGACAGAGCGAAGTTAACAAAAAATTCTGGGATTTATATAAAGAGGATCCAAGAAAAGCTACAGATTATTTTTACAAATTCAGTCAGGATACTGACTATATCAGAAGATACAGAATTAAGAAGGATATGCGCTGGAAGGTGGACAGTGATTATGGAAAGATTGATATTTCAATCAACCTTTCAAAGCCGGAGAAGGACCCTAAGGCTATTGCAGCAGCAAAGCTTGCTCCGCAGTCAAGCTATCCAAAATGTCTTCTTTGTTATGAGAATGTGGGCTATGCAGGTAGAGTAAATCACCCTGCAAGACAGAACCACAGAATCATATCATTGGAAATAAATAACACTCCATGGGGATTGCAGTATTCTCCGTATGTATATTACAATGAGCACTGCATTCTCTTTAACAAGCAGCATATACCAATGAAGATTGAGAGAGCGACATTTATAAAGTTACTGGATTTTGTGAAAATATTCCCTCACTATTTCATTGGCTCAAATGCTGACCTGCCAATCGTTGGCGGCTCGATTTTAAGCCACGACCATTATCAGGGTGGTTGTTATACATTTGCAATGGAGACAGCTCCAATTGAGAAGGAAATTACAATACCAGGCTTTGAAGATGTAAGCGCAGGCATTGTAAAATGGCCAATGTCGGTTATCAGAATTTCTCATAAGGATGCGTCAAAGCTTGTGGATTTGGCTGAGCATATATTGAATGCATGGAGAGGCTACACTGATGAGGAAGCATTTATTTTTGCCAAGACTGATGGTGAGCCACACAATACAATTACACCAATTGCAAGGAGAAGAGGAGAAGCTTACGAGCTTGATTTGGTATTAAGAAATAATATTACAACAGAGGAGCATCCTCTCGGTGTATATCATCCACATGCGAAGTATCATAACATTAAGAAGGAAAATATTGGACTTATTGAGGTTATGGGACTTGCGGTTCTGCCTGCAAGACTTAAGGAAGAGATGAAGATTCTCTCTGAATATATTATTAGCGGTAGAGATCTGAGAAATAATGAGACTCTTGCAAAGCATGCGGATTGGGCACAGGACTTCCTTGCTCGTCATAGAAATATTAATGCAGACAATGTGATGGACATAATACAGGCAGAAATTGGCGATGTATTCGTTCACGTTCTTGAAGATGCAGGCGTATATAAATGTACAGAAGAAGGCAGAAATGCTTTTATGAGATTTATCAACACATTATAAAACGGAGGGAAATATGGCTATTTTAGTTTTAGGTGGAGCTGGTTACATTGGCTCACACACAGTTTATGAATTAATTGATGGAGGAATGGACGTTGTAATCGTAGATAATCTTGAAACAGGTTATCCTGAAGCAGTTCATCCAAAGGCAAAGTTTTACAAGGGTGACATTAGAAGTCGTTCGTTTATTGATTCTGTATTTGAAAAGGAAAAAATCGACGCTGTAATCCACTTTGCTGCAAACTCACTTGTTGGCGAAAGTATGGTAAATCCACTTAAGTATTATGATAACAATTTATGTGGTACAAAGGTTCTTCTTGAATCAATGGTAGCTCACGGAATTGATAAGATTGTATTCTCTTCAACAGCAGCTACTTATGGAGAGCCGGAGTCTATTCCAATCCTTGAATCAGACAGCAATAAGCCAACAAACACATATGGCGAAACAAAGCTTGCTATGGAGAAAATGTTCTACTGGACAAGCAAGGCACATGGTTTAAGATATGTTTCACTTAGATATTTCAATGCTTGTGGTGCTCATATGAGTGGTGAAATCGGTGAGGCTCATAATCCGGAAACTCACCTTATTCCACTTATTTTAAAGGTGCCAAATAATCAGAGAGAAAATATCACAATCTTCGGTGATGATTACGATACAAAGGATGGCACATGTGTAAGAGATTACATTCACGTAACAGACCTTGCACAGGCTCACATCCTTGCAGTTAAGTACCTTATGAATGGTGGCGAAAGCAACATTTTCAACCTTGGAAATGGTGTTGGTTTCACTGTTAAAGAGGTTATCGAGGTTGCAAGAAAGGTGACAGGTCATCCGATTCCGGCTGTTATAGCTGAAAGACGTGCCGGTGACCCTGCAAAGCTTATTGCTTCAAGTGCAAAGGCTATCGAGGTACTTGGCTGGAAGCCACAGTACGCTGACCTTGAGACAATTATCGCATCTGCTTGGAAGTGGCATAGCACACATCCAAATGGATATAAAAAATAAACTCTCATATTTTAAAGTTTTCCCAAAAGAAAATCGCTGTAAGTGTTAAGGCTTACGGCGATTTTTTTGTTGAGAAAATTGTTCTTATATAGTAAAATAATCTTTAGAAATTTACGTGGAAAATATAGGAGAAATTTATGTTTGAAATTAGAGAAGATTTTTACTTGAATGGAGAACCGTTCAAGATTATTTCAGGAGCTATTCACTATTTCAGAGTTGTTCCTGAATATTGGCAGGACAGGCTTGAAAAGCTAAAGGCCATGGGCTGTAATACAGTTGAGACATATATTCCATGGAATATGCATGAGCCAAAGAAAGGGCAGTACCATTTTGAGGGAATGCTTGATATTGAAAGGTTTGTTAAGACAGCGCAAAAGCTTGGGCTGTACGTTATATTGCGCCCATCACCATACATATGTGCAGAATGGGAGTTTGGTGGATTGCCAGGATGGCTTTTGGCGGAGGATGGTATGCGTCTTCGTACAAGCTATGAGCCGTTTTTAAACCATATTGCAGATTATTATGATAAGTTATTTGAAATTATATCACATTTACAGATAAATCATGGGGGACCTGTGATACTTATGCAGGTGGAAAATGAATATGGTTATTATGGCAGTGACAGTGCTTATCTTGAAACAATGAAGAAGATGATGACAGATAGAGGAGCAGTTGTGCCTCTTATCACATCGGATGGACCTTATGATGAGTCATTAATTTGTGGACGTGTTGAGGGAGTTCTCCAGACTGGCAATTTTGGTTCCCATACCAAGGAACGCTTCGAGCTTTTGAAGAAGCATGTTGGAGACAAGCCTTTAATGTGTGCTGAGTTCTGGGTTGGCTGGTTTGACCATTGGGGAAATGGCGGACATATGAGGGGTAATTTAGAGCAGAGTGTGGAAGATTTGGATGAGATGTTAAAGCAGGGAAATGTGAACATCTATATGTTTCAAGGTGGCACAAACTTCGGCTTTATGAATGGTTCAAACTATTATGATGAATTGACTCCTGATGTTACGTCATACGATTATGATGGTATTTTAACAGAGGATGGGCAGATTACAGAGAAGTACAGAAGATACAAGGAGGTTGTGGCTAAATATGCACCTATACCTGAGGTGGAGTTTACCACGGATATTAAAAGAAAAGCCTACGGAAAGTTGACAGTTGAAGATAAGGTAAGTTTATTTGCAACACTTGATAACTTCAGTGAAAAAACAAGCTCACCATTTCCTGTGTCTATGGAAAAGCTGGGACAGAATTATGGCTATATTTTATACCGCTCTGTACTTGATAAGGAGCAGTCCTTTGACGAGCTTAGGTTGTGGAAGGCTAATGACAGAGCGAATATTTTGGTTGACGAAAATATAATATTAACATTATATGATAGAGAATTGCTCACAGAGCACGAGATAAAAGAGAACAAACCGGATGTTTCAAATAATTCGAATATTGATATTCTTGTGGAAAATATGGGTCGTGTAAACTTTGGACCACGTATGGATGATCAGAGAAAGGGTATAGACGGATGTGTACAGATAAATGGACATATTCATCATAATTGGGACATTTATCCATTGCCACTTGAAGATATCAGTAAGATTGATTTTAGTAGAGAGTATAAAGAAGGTGTTCCGGCATTTTATAAATTCTCATTTGATACAGAAGAAACAGCTGATACCTTCCTTGATTTTGAAGGCTGGGGCAAGGGCTGTGTATTTGTAAATGGCTTTAATATTGGACGATTCTGGGAAATAGGACCACAAAAACGACTATATATTCCGGGACCGTTGCTTAAGGTTGGTAAAAATGAAATTATAATATTTGAGACAGATGGCAAGGTTAGTGAAACAATAGAGTTAAAGAATGAGCCGGATATCGGATAGAAATTGATAGAATTAGGAGAAAAATTATGGCAGCATATTTATTTGCACATTTTATCGGAGAACAAAAGGATGGAGAGCAGGTTTACTTTTCAGTAAGTCGTGATGGACTTAACTGGAAGGATTTGAATAATGGAATACCTGTATTATATTCAAATGTAGGTGAAAAGGGAGCAAGGGACCCATTTCTCGTAAAGGATGAAAAGGAAGGTAAGTATTATCTTATTGCGACGGATTTAAGAATAGAGGCTGGCAAGGGCTGGGGTGTGGCTCAGTACGAGGGTAGCAGGGACTTGCTTGTGTGGGAATCAAATGATTTGGTTAATTGGTCTGACGTACGCGCCATAACGGTTGGTATAGAGGGTGCAGGTTGCGTTTGGGCACCGGAGGCCGTATATGATTATGAAAGGGAGGCCTTCTTTGTATTTTGGGCTTCAATGGTGAAGGAAGAGGCAGATACAGAGGCAAAGCAGCGAATTTATTGTGCATACACAAAGGATTTTAAGGAGTTTACAAAGACTGAAAAATATATAGAAAGAGAAAATCATATTATTGATACAACCATTGTTTATGAAAATGGTATGTACTATAGATTTTCTAAGGATGAGACTACAAAGCACGTTAATCTTGATGTTTGCGATAGCTTACATGGTGAGTTTAAGCTTGTTGATTCAAAGGCTTTGGCTGAGCTTGATGGAGTTGAAGGACCGGAATGCTACTTACTTCCTGACGGCAAGACATGGTGTTTGATTGTTGACAGGTTTGCGGCAGGACTTGGATATTTGCCACTTGTGACGAAAGATTTGGCCAGTGGAGATTTGAGAATTTTAGCTGATGATGAATATGATTTTGACAGATATAAGAAGCGTCACGGTGGAGTTATTCAGATTAGTGATGAACAATATGATAGATTGGTTGAGGCTTACGAGGGTGTTAATCCGGTTATCAGAGGGCTTTATGCGGACCCGGATATAGCAGTGTTTGATGGTAAATATTACATTTATCCAACAAGCGATGGCTTTGATGGATGGAGTGGAACGAAGTTTTATGTATTTTCATCTGAGGATGGTAAGGAATTTAAAAATGAAGGTTTGATACTTGACCTTGCAACAAATGATGTGCCTTGGGCAGTAGGTTCAGCGTGGGCACCATGTATTGCTTGTAAGAATGGTAAGTATTATTACTATTTCTGCGGAAAAGAGCCGGATGGTCGCTCGGCTATAGGTGTGGCTGTGGCAGATAGTCCTATAGGTCCATTTAAGGCAAAGGACAGGCCTATAATTACCCTTGATATTACAGAGGAAAACGGAATACAGATGTGCCAGACCATCGACCCATCCATCTATATGGAAGGAGATAAGACATATTTATTATTTGGAAATTGCTATGGTGCAATGGTGGAATTGACAGATGATATGATGGATATTGTGCAAAATACAATGAAAAATATAGAAGGTCTGTATGATTTTAGAGAGGCAGTTACAGTATTTAAGCGTGGCGGATTATATCATTTCACATGGTCATGCGATGATACAGGAAGTGAGAATTATCATATAAACTATGGTGTGTCAGAGAATTTGTATGGGCCGGTTGAATTTAAACATACAATTCTTGAGAAGGCGCCTGAAAAAAATATACTTGGAACAGGGCATCATTCAATAACAAAGCTACCGGACAAGGATGAATATGTTATCGCATATCATAGATTTGGAACACCTCTTAGCAAATATCCAGAAGGTAAAAAAGGATTTCATAGAGAGACTTGTCTTGGAAGGATAGAATTTGACGCTGATGGTTTGATTAAGAAGGTAGAGATATAAATATGCAAATAATAAAAAAGGGTCTTCTTTTGGTGGAAGTTTGCAAATGATAATGGTACACTTGTGCTTATTGGATATAAGTATGCAGGTAAGGTCCATAATATTATGGATGAGTCCCAGGTATATACATATTCTGAAGAGCCGCATCCGGGTATAAGACCCATAACTTATATCAGTAACGCAGGAGGAAGCTTGGATGTTAGAGATGACTGGGCATGTTATGATATGACTAGTGGTGTGAATATATCAAGTACTATCAACAGGGTAGCTGGTTCGTATACATTGGAGGATGGCGTCTTAACAATTATTGAAGATGAATCCTATGTTAAGTTTGATGTTTATGATGATTGCTATATGTTACGTGAGATATGGTATCAGGGAGGATATTCTCAGTATGCAGTTGGGGAAGAGGTGTTTTATTCTGAATATGATATATATTCATCCTATGCTCCGGAACAAGAAAAGTGGACCAATAGAGAAAAGGTTGGAGTGATATCTGAGGATGCTTCGCTAATACCTGAATGTGGCTACTATTATAGTGATGATATGAAGTCCGAGATAGTGATTTACGATACAGGCTATGCAAGATTTTGTCCTGATACTTATGGTGAAAAGGACTATTATGGAGAATATTCCATAGAGGATGGCATGTTTGTCATACGGGAGACAACGTTAATGTATGAGCAGCAAATTGATGAAGAAAATGCAGAAAACAAAGAATACAAAGTTGTAGCTCATGAGCAGGTTATATCGGTAAATAAGTTTGAGATACGGGATAATCAACTTGTACACAAGGAATATATTGATTATCAGGACAACATAAATACCATTGAAAATGGTGTGTGTTGCACATTTTCAAACCAGAGAATAACCGATAGAATCAGACCGGGAAGCTATAAGGATGTAAATGATGAATATATTTATACAGATGGAAAGGGTCGTATTAGTAAGTATATTTGGCTTGGTGAAGGTGTATATTTATTCAATGGAACCTATGAAATGGATGGAAATACTATTAATGTGGTTTCAGAAAATGGTGATACCATGACACTTGTTTTGGAGCAGGGGAATTTACGTGTCGCTGGTTATAGCATAGGAGAGTATAAGCTTGAGGAAGGTGTCCAATTACCGGAATTTGTTTACTGCTATTGATAAATTTGTAAATTGAATGAAATGCGAAAAAATATAGCGGATTTTAACTTTGTGTGGTAAAATAGAAAAAAGATTTGTCGTGATAAAACGAAAAAGAAATTATATAGAACGGAGGTTATATTTATGAAATGCAAAAGAATTTGTTTAGAGTCAACGGTTGTAAAGTATGAGCCTGGACAAGGAATGGAAGACGGCTTCGCAACGTGGACTGATATTGTTACACAGGGCTGGATTGTTACAGATTTTCTTGTAAAGATAACAAGAGAGGATGGTATAATTGTGTGCCCATATATTAAGAACAGAAGAGGCTATACATTTATTGGCGAGGGAGATTATATCATTATGGATGCAGACGGCTCAAAGCATGTCTGTGGCGCTGATAAGATATGGAACAGATACGAGAAGATTGAGGAATAATGTATAATGGAAGTTAATGTTACTGAGCTTATAAAGCAGGCCATTGCCAATACGGCAGCGCTTCGTAATGATGCAAGTATTGCAACTGCCAAGGATATGATACCTCATATGAGAACCATATTAAGTGAGGAAGAATATCCTAAGAATTATATTGAAGATATTAAATATGCTGATAGTCAGGCGGCCTTGCTGGACATATATTTTCCGGATAATATGCAGGAGAAATGTCCTGTGTTTATAGAGGTTCATGGTGGAGCATGGTATTTTGGACAGAAAAGCTCAATTGAGTTCAAACCATTTCTTATGGGCTTGGAAAGAGGATATATATGTGTGTCTTTGGATTATACATTGTCTCCTGACGGAGTGTATCCGCAACCGGTGATTGAAATAAAAAAGGCTATAGATTTTCTTAAGAGGAATGCTGATAAGTACAATATTGATGCTGACAGAATTGCATTGTGGGGTGGCTCGGCAGGAGCCCATCTTGCAGCGTTGGCGGCTTATAGTATGGATACAGGCTATTTGCAGGAAGAGTCTGATAATGGGGACAGTTCAGTGAATGTACTGGTGTTATGGTATGGCTGTCACAATTATTATCTTGGTAAGCGCCTTGATGAATGGGTATATCATAACTTTTTTGGAACAGCAGATTTATCAGAGGTTTCAACAGAGTTGATATTATCTAATCCGGTGTGTCATATAACACCAAATGCACCTTATACATTGTTACAGCATGGACTTATTGATGCTGTTGTGCCATATGAGCAGTCGGTGTGCATGTATAATACATTGAAAAGCATTGCAGGAGAGGATAAGTGCAGGCTTGACCTTTTAGAGGGCTGTGACCATGCAGACATAAAGATGTTTGCGGCGGATAACATAGAAAAGGTTTTTGATTATATAGACAGTAAGATTTAGCATAGGAAGGATTTAAAATGGAACCATATATACATAAAGTTCATTATTATGAGACTGATAAAATGGGCATAACCCATCATTCTAATTATATTAGATGGATGGAGGAGGCCAGAGTGGACTATTTTGAAAAGATAGGCTACGGTTACGACCGATTGGAGAATGAGGGAATCGGTTCACCTGTGGTTGCAGTTAATTGCAATTACAAGGCGGTGACGAAATTCCCGGAAGAGATAGCCATTGAGGTTAAGGTAAAAGAATTTAAGGGCATAAAGATGATTATCGGTTACGAGATGAGGAGAGTGTCCGATGGAAGCATTGTATTTACAGGAACTTCAGAGCATTGCTTTATGGACGATGCAGGTAAGATAGTGGTGTTGAAAAAGTCACGCCCTGAATTTGTTCAGTTATTGAACAGTTTAGTTGAAGAGGAAAAAAACAAATGATTTATCATCTTATACATGTTAATTACACAACGATACTCCTTGTGATGTTTATGATTGTGTTTTTGCTTTCCAATGTATCTTTTGAGCGAAGAGTTGTGAAGATGTTTTTGATATCTATAATGACAGCATTGGTATTGGTGATTGTAGACAGCATTGAAACATATACAGAGAGCTTATCATACCCGACCATGCTTAGAGTCTGGATGTCCGCAATCGGATATACAGTCAGACCTTTAGGTATATTTTGTGTGTTAATAATTATAACAGATTATAGGGGTAAAAAGAGACTGGTTCTGGCATTGCCGGCAATAATTAATGCATTGATAGCATTTTCGGCATTGTTTACAGATATAGCATTTTCATATTCTGAAACTAATGAGTTTGTCAGAGGTCCGTTGGGCTTTGCAACGTATGTAACAGGGGCCATATATTTGATTCTGCTTTGTATTGAGACAATAAAGTTTATACAGCAGAAGGATTATTACGAGGCGCTTATTGTAGTTGCAATTGTTTTTATTAATGTTTTGTCAATCTTTCTCGAGGCGGTATATAAGTTTGATGGATTTATTAATGCATCAATTGCTGTGTCTGTTACATTTTATTATATGTATTACTATGCACAGAATTTCAAGAGGGACGCATTGACCAGAGTTCTTAACAGACGTACATATGAGGTGGATATAGAACGTGACGGCAAGGATGTATCTGCAATGATATCTCTGGATTTGAATTTTCTTAAGGCAATTAATGATACACAGGGGCATATGGCAGGAGATAAGGCGTTGGTTACGGTGGCAAAATGTGTCAGGGATAATATGATATCGGGCTGTCGATTTTACAGAACCGGCGGAGATGAATTTGAAATACTCTATTTTAAGGAAAATGTTGAAAAGCTGGATATGATGATAGAATCTATTAGAAATGATATTGAGAAGAATTCATACAGCTGTGCAATAGGAAAGGCGGTTGTAAAAGAAAATGAAACCATAGAAGAGCTTACTGCAAGAGCTGATGCACTGATGTATGAGGACAAAAAACGAATAAAGGGCATAAAATAAGGACTAGTTAATAGTCCTTATTTTCTCAATATATCAACTGTGTGCGCGCCGGCGCCTATTAAATCCATTCGTTCGCATGTTGCCATCTGATATTCTATAAAATATTCAAATTCCTCATCGCTTAAACTGTTTAGGAAAGGCCTCATATAGTTGGCTGGTCCGTCAGGAGAGATTATTTGGATTCTTTCAAGCCGGGCATCCTCATTTAACTTATCAATATCCTCAAGTCTCATATAATCATAGAGATTTTCCTTGAATGAAATGGTATGAAAATCATCTGTGAAACGTTTTTCCTCAATGCATTCCAATATATGCTTTTCCTTGAAGGCGTAGGTAATAACGCCATATTCATTCATACAGTAGGCAACAAGAATGACTCCGCCGGGTTTGGTAACTCGCTTGGCTTCTGACAATGCCTTCTTCTTATCCTCGTATTCGAATAAATGATACATAGGACCGAAAAGCAGTGTTAAATCAAAGGTATTGTCCTCGAATCTCTTCAGCCTTGTGGCGTTGCCCTGATACGCCTTTACGGAGCTGTTCTTCTGCTTCAAAATACCTAAATTATATTTAACAAGCTCAACTGCAGTTACATCATAGCCTTCGTTTGCAAGAGCAACGCTATAGCGCCCTGTTCCGGCGCCGATGTCAAGAATCTTTACCTGCTCTCGTGGGATATCATCTGGCAAATACTTATGAATATATTTCATTGAAGTTCTGAATTCTACCTGACCGTGTCTTGAATTCAAACGTTTTTCTTCGTTAAATTTATTATAATATTCTTCTAATTCAGTCATAGCAACCTCTCAACATAAAAAATAACATAACAATTATAATAACACTAACGGATAAAATCAATATAAAAACTTGCAAATTTTAGTACAAAGTGGTAAAGTAAGAATAGGTTTTGATTTGTGATAAAAGTATATATTGCATATATGATAATTCTTGTTGATTGGGAGGAAAAGGATATGAGCAAAAGTGTAAAAAACAAGAAAAATGATAAAAGAAAAATCAGAAAGGTGAGTATTCTCGTAAAGCTGATGACGCCCACGAGCATTATGGTATTGTTGGTTGCGATATTTATGGGAGTAAGCGCATATTTGCAGATGAATGCATCATTGCTGGCTACCGGTGTTGAATCGGCAGAGATGGCAGCCACTATGGCACTTAGTGCAGTGACGGGGAATGAGGTAAAGGAATTTCCACAGACAGGTGATAAGACAGTTACGTATAATAATACACTGACAGCACTTAGAAATGTACAGGAAATGTGCGAAATAAAGTATTTATACATTCTCTATTGCGAGAATGAAAAGATGTATTATAGTGTTGATACAGACAGCGCGTCAGATAGAGCAGTGTTGGGGGATGAGTATGAGAATGCTACATATGAAGAGCTTAAGACTGTGTATGAAGGCAAAACCTATGCTCAGGATTATATCGATGAGGAGAATTTGATTACAGTATATAAGCCTATACGTGATGGCTCGGGAAAGGTTGTAGCCATACTTGGAAGTGATTATGATGCAAGCGGAGTAAAGGAAAGTCTTAACGGTGCTATTATTAAGATTGCATTGAATGCTATTATTGGATCGATAATTTCACAGATTATTATTGGAATAATTGTAACAAGAATGGTTAAGAGCTTGAGAGATGTGGATAATAAGATTTTTGACCTTGTTAATAGCGACGGAGACCTTACAAGAAAGCTTGATGTTAAATCCGGTGATGAGCTTGAGCTTATTGCAAATGATGTCAATTCATTGCTTGAACATATACGACAGATAATGGTTAATATTGCTGAGAATTCAGAAAAGGTTAAAGGCTCTTCAGAAAGCGTTGCTAAGCATCTTGCTGATACTGAGGTTAAGATAACGGACGTGTCTGCTACAATGGAGCAGATGAGTGCGGCTATGGAAGAGACAAGTGCATCGCTTACAGGTGTTAATGAAGCGGTTGAACTGATTCATGGAGCAATACTTACGATATCTGATAATGCTACTGACGGAAGTACTTCATCTAACGAGATTATGGAAAAAGCAGCAACAATTCATAGTGAAGCGGTTGTTAACAGAGAGGATGCCCTTGTAAAGGCTAAGAAGATGAAGGCAACAGTTAATGAAAAGATTGAGGAATCTAAGGCAGTTGAAGAAATCAATGTTCTTACAGATGAGATTTTAAGTATTACAAGTCAGACTAATCTGTTGGCACTTAATGCAAATATTGAAGCGGCAAGGGCAGGTGAAGCAGGAAGAGGCTTCGCGGTTGTTGCAAGTGAAATCGGAAAGCTTGCATCAGATTCAGCTGAGGCGGCTAATAAGATTAGGGAAGTAAGTGAAGTTGTTATCAATGCAGTTAGCAAGCTTGCTGAGGAATCAGAGAATATGGTTAACTTCATGGATGAAGTGGCTATGGCCGGATATGAGAAGCTGTTAGAGACCAGTGAAAGCTACAAGAATGATGTTGAGCACACAGGTGCTATGATGCAGGAGTTTGCAGCAGCCAGTGAGAGATTGAAGAGAAACATTGATGATATCAAGGAAGCTGTTTCAGCTGTAAATATTGCAGTTGAGGAAAGTACAAATGGTATCGGTAATGTTACAATTATTTCCTCTGAAATCACAGAAGCTGTATCAGAGATAGAGAAACAGGCACATGGCAATATGGAGGTTGCCACAGAGCTTAATGGTCAGGTTAATAAATTTAAGCTTTCATAATAGTTTGATTTATTAATAAAAACGCATTGAATAGAAAATGGAAAAATGATATACTGACGTGGTATGCTTAAAGGGAGATGCAATACATCTCCCTTTTGTGTAGGGTTAGTGAATATAGCGAGGAAGATAAAATGTCAGAACAAGTACAAGAAAATAAAATGGGTGTTATGCCCGAGAATAAGTTATTATTATCAATGTCGGTTCCAATGATGATTTCAATGCTGGTGCAGGCGTTGTACAATATAGTGGACAGTCTGTTTGTTGCAAGAATCAACGAAGAGGCACTTACGGCAGTTTCGTATGCCTTTCCAATACAGTCATTGATTATTGCGTTGTGCGGTGGTACATGTGTAGGTATCAATGCTTTATTGTCAAGGGCGTTGGGTGAGAAGAACGAGAAGAAGGTAAAAGAGTACGCGTTGAATGGTATATTCCTTATGCTTCTTACCTACATTGTGTTTCTGTTTATAGGTATATTTGTTGTAAGACCATTTTATGAGCTGCAGACAAAGAATGAACTCATTGTAGAATATGGTATTGAGTATTTGACAATCATATGTTGTGCTTCAATTGGTATATGTATGCAGTTCTTATTCGAAAAGCTGTTGCAGTCAACAGGCAAGACAATACATACAATGGTTACGCAGATGACAGGTGCAATTATTAACATTATTCTTGACCCGATATTCATATTTGGATATTTTGGTGTGCCAAAGATGGGTGTTGCCGGTGCGGCCATAGCAACTGTTATTGGACAGATTGTAGCGGCAATTCTTGCCATTATAATAAACATTAAGTGCAACAAAGAGATTAATTTTAGTATAAAGGGCTTTAAACCATCGGGAACGGTTATTGGACAGATTTATACAATAGGAATTCCATCCATTGTTATGCAGTCAATTGGTTCGATAATGGTTGTTGGTATGAATGCCATTCTTGGAGCGTTTACGGATACTGCAGTTGCGGTATTTGGTGTGTATTTTAAGCTGCAGAGCTTTATATTTATGCCAATATTTGGTCTTAATAATGGTATGGTTCCAATTGTTGCATATAATTATGGTGCCAGAAAGAAGGACAGACTTGTCAAGATTGTAAAATTAAGCGTTATATATGCAGTATCAATAATGCTTGTTGGGGTAATAATATTCCTTACAATACCTGACGTGCTGTTTTCAATGTTTAATGCGTCGGACAATATGCTGGAGATAGGTATACCGGCATTGCGAATAATAAGTCTTCATTTCCTGTTAGCAGGCTTTGATATTATCGGTGGCTCAATGTTCCAGGCGCTTGGAAAAGCTGTGTATAGTATGATTACATCAATCTGCAGACAGCTTGTGATATTGTTGCCTGTAGCATTTGTGTTGTCAAGATTTGGAAATGTAAGCTATGTATGGTGGGCATTCCCGATAGCAGAATTGTTTGCTGCGGCTATGACAGTTATATTTATGAAGCGGGTTAATAAAAATGTT
>CAYWDL010000025.1:0-14764 GCA_964457015.1 uncultured Roseburia sp.
GCCGCAAGGCTGAAATTTTCCAGCACCTTTACATTCTTCTTCTGTATAAAAAATTCAAACACACCCATACAGGCCGCTGCAATAACAGCCACAATCAAAGGCATTACATCCGACCCCTCTCTTGGAATTGCCTTACCAATGTAGGAACCAATATAGGTGGCACAAAGACCAACAAACATTGCTGTTGTGGCATAGGCCCCAAAGCCGGGCTTCTTCGCTTTTTGTTCACTGTCAGAGGGTACTTCAACCTTTTTCTTCTTACCAAGCCTTGTCATATACTTCTTAAGGAAGAATACGCAACAGAACACGCCACCCAAAATACCCACGGTCATAACAAGGGCAATTGTCACAAAGGCCTCCTCACTAAGCTCAGAAACCTGAAGCCCTGAAAGGCCCAGACTTTGCGCTGCTATTTCTGCCACATTAAGCTCATACTGTAATGAGCCTATAACTGATAAACGAAGCCACGAAAATGGAACTCCAAGAGTCCCACTTAATGCAATAACTCCCAATAATATACTTATGGAAGGTAGCAATGTAAAGGTTGCGCTGGACACCATGGTCTTTTTCAAGACATTTTTATCCATTCCAAGCTTCAACCCCGCTCTGTAGCTTTTAACAAGAAACACCACACACATAATTGTAATAAATGCGAGCACCACTGTCACCATAAGATAAAAATAACCTGCATTTACACTACTCTTATATCCATACATATTTGTCACCTCCAAATCACTTCCTATAATGCAGCTTGCAAATCAAACCAATGTCGTCTATATCTGTTCTCTCAATTCACTTGCATACTTTCACCACTTTATTTATCACGTAACATATACCCTATATTCTAATTTATAATTACAGAATTTACAATGTTTTTAAACAATTTCTTTAGAAATATGATATAATCATTGTTATATTTCCAGCTTAATACGAAGATAATGGAGATAAAATATGAAATAAAAAGAGTTAGATTTATGATTTGTGCAATAATAACGATTATTATACTTTTATTTTTATATGTGTTTTTAATATTTCCAAGAACCTTTAAAAAGCCTTCAAGGACTCATCTGATGAAGCATTATTACGCTCATCGAGGACTATTTAATAATGATTCCGAGGCTCCTGAGAATTCTCTTAAGGCCTTCAAGCTTGCCGTGGACAACGGTTACGGCATCGAGCTTGATGTACAGCTTAGCAAGGATAAGGTTCCTGTGGTATTCCACGATGCAACCTTGAAGCGTATGTGTGGTGTCGATGGAAATGTGTGGGATTATACTCTTGAAGAATTGAAAGGATTTACGCTGGCTAATTCAGAAGAACATATTCCGACCTTTGCTGAAGCTTTAGATATAATTGCCGGAAAATGTCCTATTATCGTTGAATATAAGCTGGATGTTGTAAGTAGTGAAGTTTGCAGACTTGGAAATGAATTGTTGAAGGATTACAACGGTCCTTACTGTATGGAATCCTTTCATCCGCTGGCTCTTCTGTGGTATAAAAAGAACCGCCCGGATGTGGTTCGCGGGCAGCTTTCAATGAATTTCTGGAAAGAGGAAAAATACAAGGGCAGGTTCATATATCTGCTTATGACCTATCTTGTTACAAACGTTGCCACAAGACCGGACTTCATCGCCTACAAGCACAGCGATGCGTCGAATTTTTCAAGGAGCTTGTGCAAGGTATTTGGCGCACTTAGCGTGGCATGGACCATTAAAAATACTGAGCAGTATGAAATGGCCAAGGATAGATTTGATTTGTTTATATTTGATAGTTGTAGGTTGTAGAATAACTAAAACATCGGATGCGAGCATTAGCCCCACATCCGATGTTTTCTAGTATGGTATCTTATATTCACCTTCTATTTCCCAGCTGTCCTTGGCACCATCTTCCACAGAGATTTCTGGCTTTTTTCTAATCTTATAATATTCAATCTTACCATCAGTACATATTCCCATTGTTATGACTTTCGGTTCGTTGGATTCCATATCTAGAGAGAAAGTTCCATCATGCCACTCCGCAATTGTAACATTTCCAGACGGTTCTCCCTGCAATGTATCCGAATGCGTAATTACAAGATTCATCTCCCCCTCATCATTATACACCATATAAGGAAGCATTGGATAGTTAAGACAATCCCCCACCATATCACAATATCTTAGTTTCTCGCTATCAGCCAGTATATAATATGGTTTTGCCATCCAGTCCTCATTATCCAAGAGAAATTCTGGCGAAATGGCTATAAATTCATAATATCCCAGCTTACTAATATTCTCATGCTGAACCTCTATAAGAATGTATTCCTCATACTTTTCATTCCAGCTAAGCCTGCTATCCACATCAAGCATATTACGCACCATATTCATTGTTACCGCACGCTCGCTACATACATTTCCGGTAAATATACTAACCTCCACAGATGCATCAACTCTTTCAAATTCAATTACCATACCATCCTTATACAGATATATGGTTGAACCAGCCTCCCTAACACTATAGCCCTGTGCCTTAAAGCTTTCTACATATCCATCAAACACTTCTTCCTGTACATTTTCCATGCACAATCCCTGTTCATTAAAGCTGACTGCACAGTTCTCAATCTTATCAAATGGCATATTCACACCATCCATCCAAGGGTATACAGTCTCAAATCTATTCGAGTAATCATACACACTGTTTTTAACTATATATCCATATTCACCTGTAAAGCTCTCATCAACGACAGCTTCAACCGGACCATTGTTAGGTATTGCCTCTGTCTCTTTTTCACTTTCCAGCTCATTTCCCGTCTCATTGTCTATATCCCCTGCCAAATATGCGCCACCTTTTCCAAAGGTTGTCTTTTCTTCTGATACTACAGAACTATTATCTTTTTTCTGCTCACTTACCTCTTCTCTGGCTCCACATCCAAAGCACATGCAGCTTATGAGCGCAACCACTGTAAAAATCCCTATCTTTTTCATTTTTCTTCACCTCCTACATCATAAACCTTAGCTTCTTCCTCACGCACTCATACTTCACCCATGTCACATCACCGAGATACTCGCCGTCCGTATGCAATGCCATAGGCTTTTCTAAATGTATGTGACCATTTTCACATTCAACCATTCTGAAGCATTTCAACTTCTCATGCTTCTTTATCATAAGTAATGGTAATCTGCATAAAGCCCCCCACTTGCTTATATCATAGCAGGCGCATGCTGTCAGCTTTCCGTCTGTGGCATCAGCTCTTGGCGCCATCGGCACACCTCCGCCCTCTGCCGAGAAGTTCATAAATGCCATAAATATCAAGTCATCAAGCTTAAGTTTGCGGTTGCCATCGTAAATACTCTTCATATTTGAATAGTCCATGGTAAATAACGACTGTATTGTGATTATTATGTATGTCAGCTTGCCAAGATGAAGCTTGTTTAAGGTTTTCTTAAGGTTCGACGTGTTTACCTTCTTGCACACAAGCGCATCCATTCCAATTCCTGAGCTGATTGCAAAATATTTTCCATCTTTATTATCCTCATATTTCACAAGGCCAAGGTCAATTCTATAATCCTTTTTACAATCAAGTATTCTGTTTATGTGCTGCTTGGTAGTCCCCTTAAGCCTCATTCCACGGGCAAAATCATTACCGGAGCCTGTAGGTATCACCCCTAGTCGCACCCTATCAAAATCTGTTATACCATTTACAATTTCATTGATAGTTCCATCACCACCAATTACAATCATATCTATCTCACCGGACTGCTGCTGGCAAAGGTCTTTTGCAATCTGTGTCGCATGTCCCGGCTTTTTCGTAGTCCAGAATCTATACTGTATATTCTTCTCTTTTAAAATGCTTTGGATTTCCATCCAGACATTTTTTCCGTTGCCGCTGCTGGATCTTTCGTTTACTATAAAATTTAACATATTGTATCTCCAATCAAGATTACTAATTTAAGATAACTCATTACTCTTGATTTTTTAACATTCCACTATTTCTCTTACCTTCCAGCTCTGCTCAATAAGGTTCACAAGTCTCGAACCACAATATTCGCAATTAGCAAGGCTTGTATCCGAAACAGGACCACCACAATTCGGACAAACTGCCGCAATATTTGTTTCCGTCAACGAACCAGCCAATGCATAGACATAATTAAAGCTATATCTCTTTTGCAATTTTCTATCCTTTTCAAGATATTCCGCCGAAGCCTGCATTACAATAACACTTTCAAAATCATGCTTTTTATAGTCCTTAATTACCACATTATGTATCTTTACAGACTGCTTATTCTTCAGATGATTTTTCAACTCACGTCTTACATCCTGCTTTGCAACATCCACATTAAATTCAGGAAAATCTTTTTTTATTCTTGGCAAAATAATCGAGTCCATACCTGACAATGACTTTGGTGTTTGCTGTGATTCACGCTCAGCATTCTGAAAGCCTTTAACAATATCCTCCGTTCCAAAAGCCATTTTGGATATATTTTTTACTTCTCTTTTAACTTTACTTACTTTACTTGACACAAACACTACCAGGGCTATAATCGCTATAGTCACCACAAGCATTCCGCCCAAGAAAAAAACTCCTACTAATTCCATTGTTTTTCGTCCTTTCTCACACAGTCACTAATTACTCATCATTGCAAGCAATATAACTATTACTATTACAATAAGTACTGCAACTGCCACCTTATACGGCGACACTGGTGCCTTACCGCCAACCTTACCGGTCTGGCCATTCACATAGAACTGGTATACCTTTCCATTATATTTAAATGATGAAATCCACACCGGCAACATCAGGTATTTATATGTAATATTTGAAAATGCTGTATCCATTTCAAGATTTCTCACATCATCAGCATGCTTCTCATTTCTAATCTTAGAACGAATTCCTGATTTCAGCTTGGTTTTTATAAAGTCTTTTGCTTTTTCCCATGCTGACTTCACTCCAATGGAATATCTTTCCGATACAAATCCCGAAACATATTCAGGCTTGTACTCAATGCTGTTGCTTGTATCAAATGGCTCGATTTTCTTAATAAGATATTCCTGATGTCTGTCAGTTCCAATAACAATCTGGTCGTCTATAAACTGGCGATATGTACCTGCAGTGCGATGCCAGTCTGTCACGGTTCTTGTATTTCCTTCTCTGTCCCTTACAGTTCTGTCAATACCATACTCTGCCGTATACTGTGTTTCAGTATCCGTATCAAATGTCCAATACGGAAGATACACACCCTTGAATGCCTCAGGTCTTGCATTTCTCTTTGCTTCATTAGGACAGAACAACTTGCCCTTAAGCCAGTTGGTAAATCTCGCGCCACAGGACTTCTTATCAATAGAAAATGGGATAACACCATTTGGTGCCAATGTATCCTTTGTTGCCGCCTCCATTACCTGGTTTGAACCACAGAACGGACACTCTCCTGAAGTCTGCAAAGCATCATAGATAGCCTCACCACCGCAGAATTTACAAACTATAGTTTTCTTTTCAACACCCCAGTTGCAATTCTCGGTATTTAACGCTGAATCAAAATCCTGCTCATCGGCCTTCTTTATGGTTTCTTTCGCTTCAACCTCTTCTGTATATCCACAAAATTCGCAAAGCATTCCTCCTGTTGCCGGGTCATAGTTCATAATGCCATCACAATTAGGGCACTTTTTGTCAGTTTCCTTCAATGTTTCCACAACATTGTTTTCATCAAAAAATTCTCCGCTCATTTATCCTCCGTATTCTTAAAGAAAGGCCCAAAATCAATTTGCATTTCTTTTGGGCCGTTGCTTCTCTTATATTTGTTAACTATACACTATTTCTGTATGTCATTATCATCAAACACGTCACCACATTCAGGACAGAACTTTGGTGGATTCTTTGGATCTTCCGGAGCCCAACCACATTTGTCACACTTATAAAGTGGTGCTTCTTCCGGCTTCTTTGCTCCACATTCAGGACAGAACTTTCCTGTGTTTGTTGCGCCACATGTGCAAGCCCATCCTGCTACTGCTTCCGGCTTACCATTGCCACATTCCATACAGAACTTACCTGTACCTGTTGCACCACATGTACATATCCACGAATCTGTTGCCGGAGCCTGACTAGCTGGTGCCATCTGTGGCTGTCCTGCTGGTGCCTGTGGCATTCCCATTGCAGGCTGTCCTGCCATTCCCTGTGCAGGATTTGGCGTCTGAGCCTGCTGCATAGCCATCTGCTGCTGCATCTGCTGATTCTGAGCCTGCTGTTGGTACAACTGATTTGCATTTGCTCCACCAGCCTGCATTGCAACATTCATTCCCATAAATCCAAGCATTGCTCCACCTTCATTTCCTGCTGCTGTCTTCATAGCTTCACCCTGAGATTCAACAAGATGAGCTGCTGCCATTCCCGGATTAGTATATACAGCCTTCCTCTGGAACGCTCTAATCTCTTCCTGCTGCTCTGAAGGAATTGAAACAGAATTGAACGAAACATTTACAAGTTCAATACCTCTAAGATTACTCCACTTTTCTGTAAGTTCAACCTTCAATGCATCAGTAATCTCTGTATTCTTGCTTACTAACTGGTTCGGACGAATCTCAAGCTCTGAAATTCTTGCAAATGCAGGTCCTAAGCTGCTAAGCAATTCTGAACGCATTGTTTCATATAACTGGTCTCTTGTATAATCACCTGACATATTACCTGCGATATTTGTGTAGAATAATAATGGATTAGCAATCTTATAAATATAAATACCATTACAACGTACTTCTACGTCAATATCAAGGAAAATTCTTGAATCCACTACACGGAACGGAATTGGTGTAGCTGTACCAAATTTATTATCATTAATATGCTTTGTATTAATGTAATATACTCTCTGGTCCTTAGCTGTATCGCCACCAAATGTGAAACGCTTTCCTATCTGCTTAAATGTATCAACTATACTTGTTCCAAGATTACCCGCGAAGATACTTGGCTCTGTTGAACTGTCATATTTGAATTCACCAGGTTCAGCACACACTTCAACGATTTTACCCTGCTCTACAATAAGCATACACTGACCATCCGCCACTGAAATAATACTACCATTTGAAATTATGTTGTCGTTAGCTTTCTTATTTGCAGTTCCGTTGGCTCTCTTCACACCTTTTGTCATCAATACGCTTTCACTAAGCGAATCACAATAGAAGTACTCCAACCACTGGTCAGCTAAAGATCCCTTTACAACATCAATTGCTGTTTTAATAAGTCCCATATTTTCCTCCATTCTGAATTATCTTATGTAATTCCTGTGTTTTTATTTGCATTTGAAAAACACGCAACGTCATTATAGCATAATGAAGTATTGACTTGCAAGGATTTTGATTTATTTTGCCAAATTAAATAAAATAAAGAATATATTTTTCTGTCCGTGGGGGTGTTTGGGGTTGTGATGGGGGCGGACGGCGGTCTATTTTGTCTTTTTGGGGGCAACCGGCGGTCTGTTTTGTCTTTTTGGGGGCAACCGGCGGTCTATGGCAACAAACTTATATGTGATACCGCAATTTTCATAAAATTTCATGGTTTTTAGGCACTTTTCGGTCTATATAGAAAAAGTTTGCCACTAGATACTCACTTCACTATAAAATGAGTATCTGAGCAGACAATTATTCTGCATATACCGAAAAGCCTTGTTTTTTAATAGTTTTTCACCAAAAATGCGGTCTCTCACACAACTTTTTCGCCATAGACCGCCCAGCTAAATTTGGCATCCTCTACTGCCATAGACCGCCCAGCTACATATTACAACACAAAACATACAATAATATTCCCTTCCCCTCTTTACGTAAAATATTCTTGCACTAGCTTTTCTATTTGTTCATAGGGCATAGAATGCTCTTTTGTCTCAAACCCCATAATCAAACTCTCATTTGGATATATACCATTCAAACAGTATGTTTTTATTTTCTCACACGCGCGAGCAGCATATTTAGGATCATCCATCATTCCAAAATGTTCAAAATAATATATTTTAAGTGTTCGTGGATTAAGAATTGTGAAATCAGGATATACCGTGCCTGTTGGTAACACCAGCTCACATTCATAACGAAATGGAATAGAATTTTTCGTTAGGCATACATCAATGAGTTCTTCTGATTTTGAGCGATAATAATTTCCTGATGCTCCTTTATGTATCAACTTATCATTATTATAGGGATTTTTTCTGTATGGTTCATTTAACCATTCTTTTATAATTTTCGACTTTGGAGTATGTTTTTGTAATAATAATCTTCGACATTCTGGATCTTTTATAAGTAACTGTTCTGCTTTTCCCGGCGTAGGGCATTGATGCCTTACATACATTTCTAAAGCTCTTTTTTCTTGAATAAGATCTTCTAATAAATACGATAAATACTTCTTTTCTGCCAGCGCACTCGCCAACTTTTCCTCGCTTTTATGAATATAAACTTTTTCATGACCATCGCTTTTGTACCATTTGTAACTTTTCCTGCTTTTGGCGCATATCAGCTTTCCATCAGGCATTGTTGCTAATTTGCTCTTTAGTTCTTCAATCTGCGAAGTTAGATAATTGATTTCCTGTAGAATTTTTTCTTGAATTATAAAAATTCCTCCTTTTCTGATATTTATTTTATAGTAGATTAAATCACAAACAAGCATAAATTTCAAGCAAAATCATCATTATTAGTGAACATTTTTCACGTGTGCGGTCTATATAAAAAAATTGTCACTTCAGACCGCAATTTTCATAAAATTTCATGGTTTTTAGGCACTTTTCGGTCTATATAGAAAAAGTTTGCCACTAGATACTCACTTCACTATAAAATGAGTATCTGAGCAGACAATTATTCTGCATATACCGAAAAGCCTTGTTTTTTAATAGTTTTTCACCAAAAATGCGGTCTCTCACACAACTTTTTCGCCATAGACCGCCCAGCTAAATTTGGCATCCACTACCGCAATAGACCGCCCAGCTAAATTTGGCATCCTCTACCGCAATAGACCGCCCAGCTAAAAAATTATAGACCTTAAGCCAAATCATATGGTATACTATTGCTACCGCATAGGCAGCACGAGTAATATGCTCATGCAATTTCAAGAAGAAAGGTAAACTCAATTATGTATATTATAGCAGGACTTGGAAATCCTTCTTCCAAATACGAACATACTCGTCATAACGTAGGTTTTGACGCAATAGACTATATAGCAGACAAACATGGCATAAAGGTTGACACATTAAAGCACAAGGCTTTATGTGGAGTTGGACTTATCGGCGGGCACAAGGTGCTGCTTGTTAAGCCACAGACATTTATGAATCTAAGTGGTGAGTCAATTGCTGCTATTTGCAATTTTTACAAGATTGATACAGATGAAGAATTGATTGTTATCTATGATGATATCAGTCTTGATGTGGGACGTTTGAGACTTCGTGCAAAGGGAAGCGCCGGCGGCCACAATGGTATTAAAAGCATTATTAATCTTATTGGTTCAGACAAGTTTAAGAGAATCAAGACAGGCGTTGGCGATAAGCCTGCTAACTGGGATTTAGCCGACTATGTTTTGGGACATTTCTCTCCTGCTGAACAGAAGATTATGAAAGAAACTTTTGAAAAAGTAAACGACGCAGTTGAGTGTATTATCAGTGAGGGAATGGATCGTGCAATGTGTAAATTCAATTAACGAACAACTGAATAACTTAAGCGAGACCCAGCTAATTAAGGAACGATTTGAGAAAGGCTTTGCAAATGTTCAGATTTCAGGACTTGTGGACACAGGTCTTGTAAATATGATGAACGCTGTTGGCAAAGATTTCAAGCACAAAATCATCATAACCTTCAGTCAGGCAAGAGCTAAGGAAATATATGATGATATGAAATATTTTGTTGAAGAACCAATCATGTATCCTGCAAAGGACTTCATATTTTATAGCGCGGACATCAACGGCGCGCTGACCCTGACCGAAAGATTGAAGGTTATAAAAGCCTTGGCAGAAAACGAGAGCGTGACTCTCATCACCACCATCGACAGTTTTCTTGACAAGCTGATGCCTCCAGAAAAAATATTGGACAATTGCTTCACCTTAGATTCAAACAGCATTGTCAATCTGGAGGCCTTAACCAAAAAGCTGACACTTTTAGGCTACGAGCGTGTATCAGAAGTAGACACTCATGGCCAGTTTGCAGTGCGCGGAAGCATTATCGATATATTCAATCTTACAGACGACGTTCCTGTTCGTATTGATTTGTGGGATGATGAGATTGACTCAATCCGTCTTTTCGACCCTGAAAGTCAGCGAACAATTGAAAATATAACTTCAGTTACAATCCTTCCTGCAACTGAATATATTTTGGACGAAGAAGCTATCTCTAAGGGTATTGAAAAGATAAAAAAGGACTGTGACAAATGCGAAAAAAAGTTTCGTGAGGAAATGCTGACTGAAGAAGCTCATCGACTGAAAAAGACCACTAGAGAATTCTTGGAATTACTTGAATACAGCAGACATTCCGTTTCTTTAGACAGCTATATTGACTACTTTTTAGAAGACAAGGTTTCTCTTATAGATTACTTCCATAAGGATGAAACTCTATTTATTTTTGATGAAACAAACAGATGTGTCGAGCATACCAATGCTGTAATAGCAGAGTTCAAGGAAAGTATGATACACCGACTTGAAAAGGGTTATATACTTCCAAAGCAGGCAAATGTTCTCTGGGACCCAAAGAAGATTTTAGCTTACCTTGGAAGCGTGAATGCTGTGCATTTTACAACACTTATCACAAAGATAAAAGGCTTTGATATTGCTGAAAATTACAAAATTTCCATGAAAAATGTTAATCCTTATAACAATAGTATGGAGCTTTTGGTTAAGGATTTGAAAAACTATAAGAAAAAAAATTATCGAATGGTGATTTTGTCGGGTTCAAAGACAAGAGGCGCAAGACTTGCTGACACCCTTATGAATGAGATGGAATTGCCGGCTATTTACACCGAAAACCCTGACAAAGAGCTTATTCCAGGCGAAATAGTCGTAAGCCACGGAAATATTCGTAAAGGCTACGAATTCTCTGATATTAAGCTGATTGTAATAACCGAAAGTGACATTTTCACCGGTCAAAAGGCAAAAAAACATAAGCGTGAAAAATACAGTGGTCAGAAGATTAGCTCATTTGCACAGCTTAATATTGGCGATTATGTTGTTCACGAGAATCACGGACTTGGAATCTACAAGGGTATTGAGAAAATAGTCGTGGATAAGGTTACAAAGGATTATATTAAGGTTGAGTATGCCGCCGGTGGTAATCTTTACATTCCGGCAATGCAGCTTGATATGATTCAGAAGTATGCCGGTGCCGATTCGAAGCCTCCAAAGCTTAACAAGCTGGGTACACAAGAATGGAGCAAAACCAAATCTAAGGTTAAGTCCGCAGTTAATGAAATTGCCAAGGACCTTGTTGAATTGTATGCAAAACGTCAGTCAAAGCAAGGCTTCATGTTCCAGCCGGATACTGTATGGCAGAAGGAATTTGAGGAAGCATTTCCTTTTGAGGAAACCAAGGACCAGCTTATGGCTATTGAAGATACCAAGAGAGATATGGAAAGCAACAAGATTATGGACCGCCTTATCTGCGGAGATGTAGGCTTTGGCAAAACAGAGATTGCCATCCGTGCGGCTTTCAAGGCTATTTCCGATGGCAAGCAGGTGGCCTTCCTTGTACCAACAACCATTCTTGCCCAGCAGCATTATTCAAACTTCAAGCAGCGAATGAAGGATTTCCCTGTAACCATTGAGCTTATGTCAAGGTTCAGAACTGCTGCTGCCAACAAGAAAACTATTGAAAATCTTAAGAAGGGCTTTGTTGACATTGTCATAGGAACTCACAGACTCTTGTCAAAGGATATCGAATACAAGGATTTAGGCCTGCTTATTATTGATGAGGAGCAGCGTTTCGGCGTTGCCCACAAGGAAACAATCAAGAAGCTAAAGGATACCGTTGACGTTCTGACGCTTACTGCCACACCTATTCCAAGAACTCTTCATATGAGCCTCATTGGAATCAGGGATATGAGCGTCTTAGAGGAAGCTCCTGTAGACAGAATTCCTATTCAGACTTACGTTATGGAATATAATGATGAGATTATCCGCGAGGCAATTAACAGAGAATTAAATCGCAACGGACAGGTTTATTATGTGTATAACAAGGTTCAGAGCATTGATGAAATCACTGCAAAAATTGCGGCGCTGGTTCCTAATGCAAATGTAGCTTACGCGCACGGACAGATGAGTGAGCGCAAGCTTGAGCAGATAATGTATGACTTCATCAATGGTGATATCGATGTGCTTGTTTCAACTACCATTATCGAGACAGGTTTGGACATTTCCAATGCAAACACGATGATTATTCACGACTCAGACCAGCTTGGACTATCATCCCTCTATCAGCTTAGAGGCCGTATCGGACGTTCCAACAGAACCTCTTATGCGTTCCTTATGTACAGAAGGGATAAAATGCTTAAGGAGGTTGCCGAGAAGCGACTTCAGGCAATTCGCGAATTCACGGACTTAGGGTCCGGCTTTAAGATTGCCATGCGTGACCTTGAAATCCGCGGTGCAGGCAATATCTTGGGCGAGGTTCAGCACGGTCATATGTCAGCTGTAGGTTATGATTTGTATTGTAAATTGTTGAACGAAGCTGTTTTACGCTTAAAGGGCGAGGGCGAGAAAGTGTCCGATTATGATACATCCCTGGATATTGACATTGACGCATATATTCCTGCAACTTATATTAAAAACGAGATGCAAAAGCTTGATATTTACAAGCGAATCGCAGGCATCGATACCGTTGAGGAATATGAGGATATGCAGGATGAGCTTATGGACCGTTTCGGCGATATTCCAAAGGTTACAGAACACCTTTTGCTGGTATCATTGCTGAAATCTGCAGCCCACAAGGCATATGTAACAGACATAACCGGCAATAAAAACAATATTAAAATTGTGATGTATAACAAAGCTCCTGTTGACATAAATAAGCTTGACAGTTTATTATCTAAGCACAGAAACAAGCTTAAGTTCACAGCAGATGCCAACCCTTATTTCACTTATATGCCTAACGCAGGTACTACTAACAAGGCCGTAAATGATACCAAGGCGTTCATCGAGCTTTTAACAAATATAGTAAATGATATTGGAGAACTTACAATATGAAATTAAAGTATTTTTGCTTTTTAACAATTACATTTTTGTGCTGCTGTTTTGCATTGGGCTGTACCAAAAAAGACGATTTTAGTGAAAATGTTGTGATGACTGTCAATGACATTGAAATATCCTTAGACCAGGCAAAATTCTATGCATACAACAAACAGGCAAATTATGAGGTGTATTACCTGGTAAGTGGCGCAAAGCTTGATTGGAAGGCACCGTATGATGAGTCTGGTGAACTTTCAAAAGCTGATAGTGTTACAATGGAAGACCTTGTAAAAAAAGAAATCCTTGAACAGATAAAAAAAGTTGCCCTTGTAAGCGAATATGCCAAGGATGAGGGCATAACTCTTAGTAACGACGATTTGAATGAAATCGATGCTTTGGTGGAAGAATTTATATTTGATAGCAAAGATACACTCATTAAGAAAATCGGTAAAGATAAATCTGTTCTTACAACAGTTTTCACTCGCCAGAAGTACATTGATAAGCTTTATGAAAAGCTTGATATTGCTGATGATACTGCTGCTCAGGATGAGTTGTACAGGGAGATTTTAGCTGAGGCCGAGATTATGATAAATGAGGACTTGTGGGCTACGATTGCATTTGATGAGGCTATATATACCGCAGATGATGTGGAGCCTATGGAAGAACAATCTAAAACTTTTTACTATAAAGGGTGCTGTCATTTTTGACAGCACCTTTTCTTCCAATATCGTCCATAATTAACTTGTTACTTTTAAACGTTCTTAAGATATTCTTCAGCTTCCGTTTCGGAAAGATTGAATTTTTCAAATAGCTTAGATTTAATTGTGCTTGTCGGTATGTCCAATTCATTCATAATTTCAACAAAACTCTGAATATTTTCCTTACGTTCCTCTGCCCTAGCCTTAATACCGCTATGGTACTCCGCTGATTTTATCATCTTCTCCATCGACATATAACGTTCACCCACTTCTCTATCACTCTTAACAGAGTCAACTATTTCCTGTATCTGCTTTAATTCTGAATCAAGTGCATTCTCAGCAGTGGTGTGTGTCATATGTTTCAGCAAATTTTCTAAATCCTTTGAGCCACCAATTTCACCTTCAGTATATAAAAACAGATTTGTTACACCATCATTATACTTCAAATCAGGGTTATCTGTCACTATATTTCTTATATCCCTTTCCTGCTGGCACTAACTCCTGCATCCAAGCACAAAATCCCCAACACACTGGCAATCAGCATCTCATACCCTTCTAAAAATATCGCTTCAAGCATCAAAATCACCAATAAACTAATTATCGCTCTAGCTTTAATCTTCATACGAACTTTTCCCACATACCTCGGTCTAAATTCCGACTTAATAGGTGCGATAAACAATATAACTGCCAACATTAACACAAACGCTCCTATAAATGCATACACATTATATGCAATCACTTCGCCCAAAACGATGGACGCGGCACATACCAACGCTGTATAACCAAAGCACATCCAATAGCTTTTGAAATGCGTTCCACCAACATATGGTCTTAGCATAAGCATCACAGTCATAATTATAGTAATCTCTGCCGCATAACCAAATATGCTAAAGATAATCAACAGCATTACCAGCTTCTCAATCTCGC
>CAYWDL010000026.1:0-14379 GCA_964457015.1 uncultured Roseburia sp.
TGTTTATAACGTATTCACGATTGCTGTCATCAAAGTAACCGAATTGCATGATTGTGTACCTTCCTTTCAATATAATACCAGTAATCGTTTAAGTTAATCGTAAGCATTGATTTTAAATAAAGTATAATGTGAAAATTACATTATTGCAAGGAGTTTTTCGCAAAAAACAAAATAAATAATATACATAAAGAATAGATTAAGAAAACAAGAAATATACGAAAAGGATTTAGTGAAAAACAGGCGAAAAATAGCGCAAATTGAACACTAAGACTAATTACTATGGTAAAAAACACAAAAATATAAAAAAACCATTGATTAATTGTGCAAAATGATGTATTATAATTTTAAGAAAACGATTAAGTGCTTGTTTTCGAGTTTTTGAATATCAAGATATATTCAGAAATCTCAAATATTTTCTTATTATAGGAGAGAATTTATGAAAAAGAAAATTTTAAGTCTTCGTAAGCAGCTGGAATAACTACTTTATTCCATCACTTATATTACACGATGCGGAAAAGAAGACACTTCCAATACTTATAGCTCAGCTTAGAAGTGCTGATTTCCTGAAGTTTGACTTGGGCCAGGTTTATGTAATGGTTGCATTCTCTATTTTCCCTGTAATCATTATGTATCTTATCCTATCAAAGAATATAGTGGATGGCGTTGCTGCTGGTGGCGTAAAGGGTTAGTTGTGGATTTGTTAAATATTTAATGACAAAGGAGTAAATAACGAAATGGCATCTTTAAAAGAAATTGCCGGTGTCTGTGGCGTAAGTATTGCAACAGTAAGCAAGGCGTTAAATGATCACAGAGACATTAGTGTTGAAACTAAAGAAAGAATTCGTCAGGTAGCTAAGGAAATGGGTTATTTTCCAAATGCTCAGGCACAGGCCCTTAAGACAAATAGAACTCGCAATATAGGAGTGTTGTTTGTGGATGAGGCTAGAAGCGGTTTGACACATGACTATTTTGCAAGCGTTTTGGACAGCTTTAAAAGAGTCATTGAAGAAGATGGATATGATTTGACATTTATCAATGCTGACAGGCGTGGACGAAATGGACGTACACTTTTAGAACATTGTAAATATAGAGGCTTTGATGGTGTTGTAATTGCCTGTGTTGATTTCGAAGAGCCGGAAGTAACGGAATTGGTGAACAGTGATATACCTGTTGTTACAATTGACCATGTTTTTAATAGCAGAATAGCAATTGTATCAGATAATATAAAGGGTATGGAGGATTTGCTCAAGTATGTGTATGAGCAGGGACATAGAAAAGTGGCTTACATACATGGTGCAGAGTCTTCGGTAACTAGAAGTCGTGTAACATCATTTTGTAGAACCGCAGAATATTTGGGGCTTGATGTAAGAGACGAATATATTAAAAAAGCGGCATATAGAAGTACTTCAGGTGCAAAATTGGCAACAGAAGAGCTTTTAGATTTAAAAGAACCGCCAACCTGTATCCTGTATCCGGATGATTTTGCCTGCTTCGGTGGAATCAGTGCAATCCGTGGACGAGGCCTTAAGATTCCGGAGGATATTTCCATTGCAGGATATGATGGTATAAAGCTTGGTCGCCGAATGGAGCCGAAGCTTACGACGCTTAGGCAGGATACCATGGCAATTGGAGAAGAGGCGGCAAAAAGACTTGTGTCTTTGATTGAAAAGCCAAAGACAACATTGATAGAACAGGTACTGATTGAAGGTACTGTCTATGAGGGCGAATCGGTAAAAAAGCTGAATTAGTAATTTAGGATATGGAGAATTTTCATTATGACAGATAATAAAATAAGACAAATTCTTAAAGACCTCTCTATAAAAGAAAAAATTGATTTGATTCATGGCGTGGCACTGTTCCATACGGGGGCAGTGCCACGTCATGATATACCGGAATTCTGGATGTCGGACGGTACAATGGGAGTTCGAATGGAGTTTAAAAAGGATGAATGGCGTGCAATTGGTGGCACGGATGATTATGTAAGCTATTTGCCATGTACAAGTGCGGTTACATCTACATGGAACAGAGAGCTTGCTTATAAGGCAGGGCAGGTCCTTGGTGAGGAAGCGAGAGGTCGCGGTAAGGATATGATTTTATCACCAGGGATTAATATTAAGAGAAATCCTTTGTGCGGACGTAATTTTGAATATATGAGCGAGGACCCAAGGGTTATCGAGGAAATGGTTGTTCCTTACATAAAGGGTATTCAGGAAAATGATGTGGCTGCTTGCGCTAAGCATTTTGCAGCGAATTCACAGGAAACAGCCCGTATGAGTGTAGATACTATTGTGGATGAAAGAACCTTGAATGAAATATATTTCCCAGGCTTTAAGGCGGCCATCCATAAAGGGAATCTGTATTCGCTTATGGGCGCTTACAATAAATTAAATGGTGAGCAGTGCTGTACTAGTAAAAAGCTTTTAAATGATGTTTTGAGAGATAAGTGGGGCTTTGATGGAGTTGTTGTGTCTGACTGGGGCGGAGTCCACGATACCGTGGAGGCGGCTGAATCAGCCCTTGACGTAGAGATGGATGTTTCGTCAGATTTTGATAATTACTTCTTGGCAGAGCCATTGCTTAAGAAGATAGAAGCAGGTGAAATATCAGAAGAATTAATTGATAAAAAAGTTGAAAATATGCTGAGATTAATGTTCCGTCTTAAGATGATAGGCGATGAAAAGGAAGCTCGTAAGAGCGGTTGCTATAATACTAAAGAGCATCAGCAGGCCACATATGAGGTGGCAGCAGAGTCATTGATATTGATGAAAAACCAAGAAAATATTCTTCCCCTTAATCCTAAAACGGTAGGTAAGGTGGCTGTGATTGGAGCCAATGCCAATGCTGTTCATGCAGATGGTGGTGGAAGCGCTGAGATAAAAGCATTGTATGAGATTACGCCTCTTATGGGTATTAAGAAGCTACTTGGTGGAAATGTAAAGGTTTCATATGCACCGGGGTATTATGTTCCTGGCAAGGGAGCCAGACCGGAAATCAGCTGGCAGGCAGACAGCACAAAAACAGTTGATGAGAACGGCGTTCAGGTGTCATTGATTTCGGAAGAGGAGCGTGCTATTCGTGGTGAAAAATGTCTTACAGAAGCTATAGAGCTTGCCAAGAATAGCGATACAGTCATATTTGTAGGTGGTCTTGACCACGATTATGATGTTGAAGGTCTTGATAGAAAGGATATGAAGCTTCCTTACAATCAGAATAAGGTATTGGAAGAGCTTCTTAAGATTAATCCAAATACAGTTGTTGTTATGGTTGCCGGTTCACTGGTGGAAATGCCATGGCTTTCCAATGTAAAATCTCTATTATGGAGCTATTACGCAGGAATGGAAGGCGGTACAGCCATAGCAGAGGTATTATTTGGAAATGTAAATCCTTCTGGAAGACTTGCCGAAACATTTATCAAAAATGATGAGCATTGTTCTGCAAAGAAGGGCAGTACATTTGGCAAAAAGGATAGTGTAACCTATGAAGAAGGCGTTATGGTAGGTTATCGTTATTACGATACTGAAAATGTGGACGTTAACTTCTGTTTTGGACACGGGATTTCTTTTTCTTCATTTTCCTATAGAGACATGGTGGTGGAAGCGAACGAAGCTGATGGAACTGTTAATGTTTCATGTGTGATTACCAATGACGGTCCTATGGCCGGCAAAGAGGTGGTACAGCTTTATGTTGCGCCAAAGAGTGAGTCTGACTTTGTTCGCCCATCCCATGAGCTTAAAGCCTTTGAAAAGGTTTCGTTGGAGCCGGGAGAATCGAAGAAGGTTAAATTAGTAATAGATAAAAAAGACTTTTCATGCTATGATGTAAATGAAAAGGACTTTGTGGTGGTGTCAGGCGATTATGAATTGCAGCTAGGGGCATCATCGAGGGATATAAGACTTGTGGAGAAATATAGTTTCTAAATTCTTGTAAGTTATAAGGTCGGCAAAAAAGAATATTTTCTTTTTGTTGACCTTATTTTATTTTTAAGATATTTTTATAAGTACATAAAGAGTACACATCCAACATATAAAATGGCTAATGTAAGGAGTGAGTGGATGGAATACAAAGTATTATTGGCAGAGGATGAAGTAAATTTAAGAAATATTGTAAGTGCAGCCTTAAAGAAAAATGGTTTTTCGGTGGATACTGCAGTTAATGGCGAGGAAGCAATAGCAGCAGTAAACAGAAATGTATACGACATAATCATTTTGGATATTATGATGCCTAAGGTTGATGGTATCAAGGTCTGTGAATATATTAGGACAAAGTATGATGTGCCTGTTATATTCTTAACTGCATTGAATCAGGAGAAGGACATTGTAAATGGATATGAGGTCGGGGCGGACGAATACGTCACAAAGCCTGTATCTATGCCTGTTCTTGTGGCAAAGATTAATGCGCTTATAAAGAGATATAAGGGCTTAATGATTGAAAACGGCGTAATCAGAATAGGGGAGCTTAAAATAGAGCTGGCAAGAAGGCTAGTTACTGTTGGCAAAAAGGTAATCACATTAGCGCCAAAGGAATATGATTTACTTATATACTTCATCGAAAATAAGAACCAAATACTTTCAAGAGAGCAAATCCTTGATAAAATATGGGGACCGGAATACGACGGCTACGACAGGGCTGTGGATACCCATATCAAGAAGCTTCGCGCCGCACTAGGCGATTCCAACCACCACATAACAACGATTATCAAGAAAGGATATATGTGGAGTGAATAGTTATGAAAAAACAATATACTAAGTTGAAAATTAAATTGATTGCATTAATTGCATTAATTATTGTAGTAGGGTGCACTGTGTTGACGTATTTTAAGGCGGAAGAATTAGAAAACGATATGTGGTATAAATGTCGAGAATATAGCGATTTCGTAGTGAATTTGAGATTGCCTGTCTGGGAAGACCCTAAGGACATTATAAAGCAGGCATATTATGAATATAATCAAATAAATTTATCAAATGATTCGGATGTTGGATTTTATAGTATGCTAAAGGATGAAAAAGGGAATACATTGGCAGAAGAGCAGAATTTCTTGATTCTTGAGAAGGAAGCAGAGGAAACTGATTTGAGAATTATTTTGTTGGGAGATGACCTGATAAGTGATGATGAAGGAGTCCAAAGCCAATTTGAAGCAGTCATACCAAGTATGGAAATCACAGGAACCTGCGATGATACATTCATCTATCTGGAGGAGCTTAAGTGGAAGTGGTTTGATGAACAAATGCATAGCTATGTTCCGGAAGTGGATTATACCATAAGAGGGGAAATGAGCTTTGAGGACTGGGCTGGAACTAACAAATATGATGAAACAGGGCTTGGTAATAAATTCTATTGTACGGGAAAGCATTTTACAAAATGTTTTTATAAAGATGAAGCGGAAGAGAAGCTTGATGCAGAGGCAAAGGAGCTTTGTATTCAAATATACGAAGATTTTGTTAATAATATTGACACTATGGACGACCAAAGCGAAGATGGGCTATTCACCTGCACCGTTGCGGGCTCCGGCTATATAGATGATGGCTATGCAATACCATATGTATTCGTATTTCATCCTGTAAGCATGGCAATGAATGAGCTGACAACCATTTATATAGGCGCTGCATTTTTAGGTATTATTATTTGTGTAATACTTTGCTCGCTAATTAATAAGGTTTATAAGCAACAGCTTGCCTATGAAATGAATCGTCGTGAGCTTACAAGAGGAATTGCCCACGAGCTTAAGACTCCTATAGCAATTGTAAAGGGATATGTGGAGAATTGGAAATATATGGATGACGATGGCAAGGCGGAAGGTAGTCAGACGATGATTGCTGAAATAGACCATATGAATACTATGGTTATGGATTTGCTTGAATTATCAAGGCTTGAAGCTAAGGCTAAGGAAATGCATATGGAAAGTGTGGAATTACAGTCATTGGCTAAAAGTGTAATGGGACGTATGAAAGAAATGGTTAGTCAAAAGGATTTGCAAGTGACCATAGCTCCGGAGAATGGAGAATTTTTGGTAAATGCTGACCTTGAAATGATGCGAACGGTACTTGTTAACTTTATCACAAATGCAGTGAAATACGCTGATAAGACCATTAATATTAATTTCATAGAAAGTGGCAATAAGATAAAATTCACCATTGCTAATGATGGAAAGACAATGGAAGAACACAAATTGACAAAGGTGTGGGATGAATTCTACAGGGATGGTTATTCCAATGACCATAATCTGGGAAGCTCAGGGCTCGGCCTTGCCATAACAAAAAACATTCTCATACTGCATAATGCAAAGTATGGATGTGAAATACAGGATGGAAGGACTGTGTTCTGGTTTGAGATGAAGAAGAGTACAGAATAAAATATGCGAAGAAGTGGATATCGATTTGATAGCCACTTTTTTCACGTTGTTAACTTTTTCATAACCTTTTTATGTTATACTAATGTTGATAATGTGATGAAAGTGCAGGTGATATTATGGCACATATTTTAGTGGTGGAAGATGATTTTGCTATACGAGAATTGATTAAGCGAAATTTACAGATGGTAGGGCATAGCTGCGTTACGATATCAGAAGGTGACAAGGCCATATGCGCTATAGATGAAGAGAAATTTGATTTGGTGATTTTGGATGTAATGCTACCGGGATTGTCGGGCTTTGAGATAATACAGCAGATTGATGACATTCCGGTTATATTTGTCACCGCAAAGGGTGAATTGGAGGACAAGCTAAAGGGTCTGTCATATGGGGCGGAGGATTATATCGTGAAGCCATTTGAGGTGCTGGAGCTGATTGCACGTGTTGGTGTTGTTCTGAAAAGATGTGGTCGAAATGAAACGGTGGTTAATATTGGCGATGTTGAAGTGAATTTGAAGCAGCATATGGTAAAGAAGGCGGGAGAAGTGGTAAGCTTGAAGCCGCAGGAATTCAGACTGCTAGAGGTGCTGATTCAAAACAAAAACCTTGCATTATCCAGAGAACAGCTTCTTAATCTTGCGTGGGATTACGACTATGTCGGTGAAACAAAAACAGTGGATGTTCATATAAGGAAGCTCAGGCAGAAGCTTTCGTTGGAGGATTATATAAAGACAGTGTCCAAGCTGGGTTACAGGTTGGAATTAAGATAGAATTAAGATAGAATTAAGATAGAATTAAGATAGAGGTGTGTATGAAGCTTTGGCAAAGAGTATATTTGGTGGCATTGGTGATTATTACGCTTGTTGTTAATGTTGGTTTCTTTGGAATTATTTATTTCACATATAATCAGATGCTACAGGAAGAAAAAAATAGATGTAATGCAGAATTTGTAATGCTAAGAGAAAATATATCAGCTGATATAGCTCAGATGGAAAAAAGTATTCCACTTACTAGGGAATATTTTGGCAAATTCATAACCGCATATAATAGCTATTATGAGGCAGGCACGGTATTGTTGGGCGTTGTAGATGATGAGGTATTTGGAGCAACTAAAACTTACGACAAGCTGCCAAAAGAAAATGGTGTATATATTGAAAGTGAAGAACAAACAACCATTTACATATCGCAGATATTGGACGATAATCATCAGAATTACAGAATCGTGATGAGAAGAGAATTGAATGATTTTGATAGAATTTGGGACACACTTAAGCCCTTATACATAGTAGGAGGCATGGTTCTTTCGTTGGGGGTGTCACTATTATTGGCATTGCTTGTGCGAATAGTCTTAAAGCCCATGGACAAGCTGGAGCAAGCTGCAAGACAAGTACAGGCAGGAGATTGGTCAGCTAGGGTTCATATCAAGGGCAATAATGAGCTTGCGCAGCTTGGAAATCAATTTAATGCTATGGCAGGTTCTGTGGAAGAAAATATTACAAAGCTTCAGAAAATATCCGACGAAAAACAGGAGTTAATTAATAACCTTGCACACGAAATGAATACACCAATCACCAGTATTCAAGGTTTTGCAGACTATATGAGAATGAGCGAATTGTCTGTGGATGAGCAGAATGAATGCTTAGGCTATATAGCTGCTGAAGGCAAACGTTTAAAAGAAATATCAGCAACGCTTTTGTCTATGGCTAAGATGCAGAACCCAGAGGATGTGACAAAAACAAGCTTTTCTATTGAAAATATGTGCAATAGCTTGGAGAGCATATATACAAAAGAATTTGCCAAGCAGAATGTGAAGCTGCAGATTAGCTGTGAAGTACAGTACGTGCAGGGAAATGAACCTTTGATAGAAAGCTTACTACGAAATCTAATAACTAACGGATATCATGCTGTTTTAGGCAAGGAAAATGCATTGGTTGAAGCAAGGATTTTTGCAGAAAATGATATGTTGAACATTCAGATAACTGATAATGGCTGTGGCATTGAAGACGAGCACATACCACATATATTTGAACCATTTTATCGTGTGGATAAGGCTAGAAGTAGGGAAATGGGCGGTTCAGGACTGGGACTGCCATTTTGCAAAAAGGTAGTTGATATGCACAAGGGAAATATAGAGGTTGAATCGATACTTAATCAAGGAACAACATTTTTGATAAATTTACCTTTTGATAACCTTTCGGAAAGCATTTGATTTAGTTGAGGAATTATAATGTATTTACAAGAAAAAGAAAGGAGATGCCGCATATGAAAAAGAAAAATATAGGTATCGTAGCTGTGACCATTTTGGTTGTTGCTGGTGGAAGCGTGTCCCTGATGTTGTCCATGTCACAAACCTTTGGAGCTGTGCATAAAGATTTAAGTGGCGCTGCTGAAATTGCTACAAATGTAGGTGAACCGGTGGTTAATACAGAAACAAAGGATGTAGCGAAAGCAGAGCTGAATTTACCAAAAGACGAAAGAATTAAGCTTTATTCTCAAATGGAAACAAGTGAGGCAGTAGATAATGTTGCAAAACTATCATTTGTGTATGAGGGCCAAAACGTTACTATTAAGGATGGTCTTTTGACAAAGGAAGAGGCTGTGGATGTTGCAACACAGATAATGGATTATGTCTACGGATATGTGGATGAAACTATTTTAACACCATATGAAATAGACAAAACAAAGTATGAATATAAGATTCAGCGACAATACAGAAATCAGAATGAACCGGATTATGGCGTATTTTTGATGGAAAACGATAGTATTATGTGCACAATAAATATTACATTTAAGGAAGAACCTACCTTGACTGCTTTTGCAAGAGATGGCTTTATAGATTTGTGTGGATATGAAAATCCAATTCCGGATGAATATCTTGTGGAGAACTGGTGTATGACAACTGAGCAAAGAGCCGCAATATACGATGAATATTTAGATGAATCCAAGTATATAGTGGAAGAGGTGCTTGGCTTGGCTGAGATTTCAGAAGAATATAAGGATGTAGATAGCAGCACGTACTTTAAAGCTAATGACGACTGGTCAAATGTGAATTTTGGATATGTACTTGCTGACGGCACCTATGTGAATGTATTTTATAACAGAGTGAATCAGATGTGGAATGGATTTTTGATTGCAGGGTATGTGGAGGAGTAATTTTAGTAATTAAATAAATGATGAAAAAGAACTTCCTATGGTTTAAGAAGTTCTTTTTTTATTAATGCTCATAAAATGTGATAAAAATAAAAAATGTGGCTCATAAAATGTGATAAAAATAAAAAATGTGGCTCATAAAATGTGAAAGAATAAATAAAAATACGCTCATAAAATGTGAAAAACATCTTGATAAATTATAAAAAAATGGCTATACTAAAGGAAAAAGGAGGAATAACATGTATTTAAGAAGAAAAATTGATGATTATCTTTTAGCATGGAAAGAAGATAAAGAGAAGAAACCTCTGATAATAAAAGGTGCAAGGCAGATTGGAAAAACGGAATCCATTATGCATTTTGCAGAAAAAAATTATAACAATATTATATATATTAATTTTGTGTTGGAATCAAAGTATAAGTGCATAACAGAGAATGGGTATGAATCAAATGAAATACTAAAAAGTATAACATTGTTGGATCCGTCAAAAAAATTCGTTGCGAATGAAACATTGATTATTTTTGATGAATTGCAGGACTTTCCAGATATAGCTACATCTTTGAAATCCTTTTGTATTGAAGGGGAATATGATGTGATTTGCAGTGGTTCTCTTTTGGGAATTCATTATAAAAAAATACACAGCAATAGTGTGGGTTACAAGATGGATTATGAGATGAATTCAATGGATTTTGAAGAATTTCTTTGGGCAAAAGGATATGATGAGGCAAGAATTAATGAAATGCTTGAACATATGATGCAAATAAAACCATTTTCCAATTTAGAAATGCAAGTATATCAATCTTTGTTTATGGATTATTGTATGCTTGGAGGTATGCCAAATGTGGTGAGGAACTATATTGAGAATAATAGTTTTTCAGGTTCTTTGGAAACACAGCGGCAAATTTTGTTGGATTATGAAGAGGATATAAGAAAGTATGCTGAGGGACTTGATCAGACTAAGATACTGACAGTATATCGACATATTCCAGCACAGTTGGCAAAGGAAAATAAGAAATTTGTTTATAGCAAATTAGGTAAAAACGCAAGAGGAAGAGATTACCAAGGGTGCATTGAATGGTTAAAGGATGCAGGTGTAGTAAATGTGTGCTATTGTATGGAATTTCCAGAGTTACCACTGAAAGGAAATTATGATGAATCAAAGTTTAAGTTATATTATTCGGATACAGGTTTGTTGGTGGCAACACTTGACGAAGAAGCTCAAGATGATTTGAGAGCAAATAAAAACTTAGGAATATATAAAGGTGCCTTGTATGAGAATTTTGTTGCTGAAGCATTCTTGAAGCAAGGTTTCGGATTGTATTATTATTCAAAAGAAAATTCTACATTGGAGGAAGATTTTTTTGTAAGGACGACAGATGAACTCATTCCAGTTGAAGTTAAGTCTAACAATAACTCATCCAAATCCTTGAGTACCTTGATAAAAGGTGAAAAATACACAGATATAAGGCATGGAATAAAAATATCATCGGGAAATATTGGCTTTGCAGACAACATATATACAATGCCATATTTCTGTGCGTTTTTATTGAAGAGGTTTTTGAGAGAATTTGTTTTTGATGAGGTGAAAAACGCAATCAAGTAAAAAAGAATTTAATACAATATCCCGACAGGCAACATTTGTAGCTTGTCGGGTTATTGTATTTATCCGATATTGCAAGTATAATTTACTTATCGTTAACGGTGTGAAAAATGAAATTTGGAAGAGAATATTATCGTATATGGTCATTATCACCAGCCACATATTATTCCCCTTAGAGATAAATTACTTGTAAATTGCGCGTCAGTTGGAATGAGAAAAAACGACAATTTAAGCAATTATACAATAATAGAATATGACGAAGAAAAAGTTGCTATTATACAAAAACAAGTGCCATATGATAAGATGGAGGAAGAAAGATTGGTGGGTGAACGAGGGATGGTTAGGAGGATATAGTTTGTTTATTTGAGAAAATATGGTATGATAGTAAATGATAGAATTTATGGAGAGTACCTATGAAAGCAAAGATTGAGATTGTAAACAAAGATAATGAACAAATGCTTGTAAGCTATAAGGAAGCTAAAATTGAAAAAATATACATTGTCACAAGTAAAGGTGATAAAGTCAGCATAAAAAAGAAAAAGGATATTTTCTTTTTCTTTGAGATGTTTTTGCTTTTAGCTTTAATTATTGGAATAGCAGTGTGTGTAGTAGGTATAATCTTAATGATAGTAACAAATGATTTGATATTCACGGACGCTTTCGCAGCAATGATGGTGATTGTAATGCTAAGTGGTTTTATTTGGATATTAGAGGTAAGGCCAAAGAAATGTGTATTGAAATATATTAAACGGAGTAACAATTATGAGAAGAGAATACGTTAAAAATATAGGTCTTTCGGCAATGTTTATTGCTATCGGGCTGGTTTTACCGTTTTTTACGGGGCAAATACAAAATGTTGGAAATATGTTGCTTCCTATGCACATTCCCGTATTCATATGTGGTTTGGTTTGCGGTTGGAAATACGGCGCAGTTGTGGGCTTTGTGTTACCGCTTATGAGATCAGTGATATTTGGAATGCCGGTATTATTCCCAAATGCGGCATCCATGGCATTTGAGCTTATGACCTATGGCCTTATAGTAGGATTGATATATGGCTTATCTAAGAAGAAAAGCATTCTTATGCTTTATGTATCATTGATAGTGGCAATGGTTGCAGGACGTGTAGTGTGGGGGCTTGCACAGGTTATTTTTTTAGGGATTAGTGGAAATGTATTCACAGTACAGATGTTTATTGCGGGCGCATTTTTGAATGCGATACCGGGGATTATATTGCAGCTGATTTTGATACCTGCAATTATGGCGAGACTGAAATTGACGAAGATTAGAGGATAGTATGAAGAATATAATAATTGCCATTGATGGCAGATGCGCTTCAGGAAAAACAACCCTGGCAGCAGAGCTTAGCAAAAAATACGATTGTAATGTGATACATATGGACGATTTTTTCTTAAGACCAGAGCAGCGAACAGCAGAGAGGCTTTCGATGCCGGGAGAAAATATTGACCACGAAAGATTTTTGGAAGAAGTATTGTTGCCCTTAAGGTCGGGAAAGGACTTTTCTTATCGACCATATGATTGCAAAAATGGAGAATTGGGTGAGCCGATTTTAGTTAAGGCTAAGCCGGTTAATATTGTTGAAGGTTCGTATTCGTGCCATAATAACCTCTGTGAATATTATGATTACAGAATCTTTATGACAATTGATGAAAATGAACAGATGAAAAGAATCATTAGCAGAAATGGCAGAGAGGCAGCGAAGGTTTTTGAAGAAAAATGGATTCCATTGGAGGAAAAGTATTTTGAAGCATTTGATATAAAAGAAAAATGTGAACTGATATTGAAAAATGGAGAATATTAAAAAATGTAAAGGGCTGGCGATGAAACGCCAGCCCTTGCAATTGCTTAAGGCACCAACCTATTTATGTCTCTTGGGAATAATGTGGAATAGCGAACATTTTCCTGCTCTAAAAGCTTACTTGTAAATCTTTCTAAACCAAGACCAAGCCCGCCATGTGGTGGCATTCCGTACTTATGCATCATCAGATAGCTTTCAAATAATGTGGTATTCATTCCAAGTCTCTGCATTTTAGCAATCTGCTCCTGATAAGAATGTATTCGTTGACCACCGGTTGTAATCTCAAGTCCGCGGAAAAGTAAGTCAAAGCTTAAGGTTTCTGTCGTGTTTTCGGGACTTTCCATAGCATAAAATGGACGTTTCTTGCTTGGATAATGGGTTACGAAAACAAATTCGCTACCGGTTTTCTTCTTTATCAACTGATATAAAAGCTTCTCTTCCTCTGGCTCAAAGTCATCAAAGTCCTTTATTTCTCGATTATATTCCTTTGAAATCATTTCCTTGGCTTCAATAAATTTTATTGCCGGTATTTCATTAACCTCTGGAATGTTCACCTTTAACAATTGTATTTCAGGCATACAATATTCCTTGAGATACTCCATGACTCTTTGGAGCAATTTAGTTTCCATCTGCATAATGTCCTCAAAGCTATTTATATATCCCATTTCTATATCTACACTGGTGTATTCGTTCAAATGCCTTGAAGTGTCGTGCTTTTCGGCACGAAATACAGGAGCTATTTCGAATACTCTCTCGTATACACCGACCATCATTTGCTTGTAAAACTGAGGACTTTGTGCAAGGTAAGCATCCCTTCCAAAATAGTTTAAATGAAAGATATTAGCACCACCCTCTGCACCTGCATACACAAGCTTAGGAGTATGAATTTCTGTAAAATGCTCTTCCTTTAACACCTGACGCATTGCAAGTGTTATCCCCTCCTGCAGCTTGAAAATTGCCCGTTCTTTTTCGTTACGTAGAGTGATTGGTCTGTAATTCAACAGATTTTCCAAGGAAGTATCAACAAGCTTATTGTTTATTACAATAGGGCTTGGGGCTTCAGGTACTGATAATATTTCCACATCAATTACCTGCAAATCGTAGCCTGTTTTCGAACGTTCTTCAGCTATTACATTTGCTGTAAGAATTACACAGCTCTCTTCAATTAACTCATCCAAAGAAAAATTGGCGGTTTCATTTGAATAAACGCACTGTACGATTTCGCGCTTGGTTCTAAGCAACACAAAGGCAAAATCACTCATCTTACGGATTTTGTATATACTGCCGTGTATATTTACATGTTTGCCAATATTATTTTTTAACTCTTCTGCTTCAATTGTCTTACTTTCTAATATTCCTGATATATTTTTCATTTTCTTCTGTCCTTTCTGAATACAAAATTTTAATTAAAAAATAATGTATCCATAAGGACATAATCTGTATGTCCCATTCGATCACAACCTTTCTAT
>CAYWDL010000027.1:0-14302 GCA_964457015.1 uncultured Roseburia sp.
TCGGCCTCTCTCTTTGATTTGCTACTGAAACTTACTCTTCTCATCAACGCGTTAGATTATTCAATTTCTACACACTATATTTTATAACTAAAATATAAAAATGTAAAGTGATTTTGTAATAATTAATCCCTCATAATAATACTTCCGGTAGCTATGGTTTGTGCTACACCCCAAATCATAACTATAATGATAACAACATTCATAATAGTACGATACTTTTTCTGTTTTTCAGTTATATCTTCCTCTTCTTGCGATTTCTTTCTATTTACATCCCATTTCACACAAGGCACACGGTAACCAATATATGTAACAACAAATGCGATTGCATCAAAAAATAAGAATACAAGCAAAGCCGAATCCGGATTTTTAGCTTCCATTACATTCAAAATCTCAATAACATTAAACACTAATAACATAATAACAGAAATATATTTCTCAAGGTTACTAATACTCCACTTCACGTTATAGTATTCATTTTTAACATACGTATCCTTCATTCCTCTCCCTTTCTAAATAACTCAAACGTTTTTCTACATTTTATATCTATTGATACCAAATGTAAACACTATTTTTTATTATTTTTCATTTTCTAGTGGTATCTTTTTCAAATGTGGGGTATAATATAAAGTTGAGAGGCATCTCTCAATCACTTCAGAATGGAGATTATATTATTATGAATAATAGGAAACAAATATTTGAAAAGTACGAATCCAGCGTAAGAAGTTACTGCAGAAGCTTCCCTTCTGTTTTCTATAAAGCCAAAGGAGCAATGCTTTACGACCTTGACAATAAGGAATACATTGATTTCTTCTGCGGCGCAGGTTCTGTAAACTACGGTCATAACAATGATTATATTAAGGCTAAGATGATTAATTTCCTTGAAAACGATGGTTTTATGCATGCTCTCGATATGATGACAGAGGCCAAGGCTGATTTTATTGAATATTTTCAGGAAAATGTATTGAAGCCAAGAGGCTTGGATTATAAGATTCTTTTCCCTAATCCAACAGGTACTAATGCTATTGAAGCAGCTCTTAAGCTTGCAAGAAAGTACACCGGCAGAACTGATGTATGGTGTCTCATGGGTTGTTTCCATGGTATGACACTTGGTTCACTTGCACTTACAAGCGATGCTGAAAGTAGAGAAGGTGCCGGTGTTCCACTTAATAATGTGGTTCACATTCCAGCTCCTTATATGTTTGACGGTTTAGATACAATTAATTATATGGAAACTCTTATCACTGACGACCATTCAGGTTACTCACTTCCTGCTGCCCTTGTTATTGAGACAGTTCAGGCTGAAGGTGGTATTCAGGTCATGAGCAACGAATACTTACAGAATGTCAGAGCATTTTGTGATAAGCATGGTATTCTTCTTATCATTGATGACATTCAGGTAGGCTGTGCACGAACAGGTACTTACTTCTCATTTGAAAGAGCCGGAATAAAACCTGATATATTTGTAATGGCAAAATCTATCGGTGGTGCCGGACTTCCATTTGCTCTTGTTCTTACCAAAGAAGAATTTGATGTATTCACACCAGGCCAGCACAACGGAACCTTCCGTGGCAATCAGCTTGCTATGGTAGCTGCAAAGGCAGGTCTTGAATATATGCTTTCAGAAAAGGTTGAAGAACAGGTCAAACGAAAGGAATTAATTGTAAGAGATTACTTGACCGCAAATATTCCATCCCAGTTCAAGGTAAGAGGTATCGGTCTTATTTGGGGAATAGAGGTTGAGGATGGAGCTATGTGTGCAAAGATTACCACAGAATGCTTTAACAACGGTCTTATCGTTGAAAAGGCCGGCAGAGGCAACAATGTTGTGAAGATTATGCCACCACTTGTAATCGACGATGAAACCTTACTTAAGGGATTGTCAATCATTGCTGATGCAATAAAAAAATATATGTAATTAGTCATCAGTTGCTCATTCGAACACGTTTGTAATGAGCACCTGACGACTAACCAAGAAGGTCTGGCGCAGAGAACGTCAGACCTTCTTTAGTATTATAGGAAAATTTTTATATGAAAGCTAAATTATACTGTTGCTTTTTTTCTTTTGGTAGCAACTAATACTGCAAAGCCTGCTACAACAGCAATCATAACAAATGCAAATACATTTACTGTATCTCCTGTGTATGGATTTTCTTCAAGCTTCTCATCGCTATTATCTGTAGAACCGGCATTTCCATTACCATTTTCTGTTCCATCAGAAACGTTATTATCACTATTGGTATCATTAGTTGTATCATCTGTTGTATCATCTGTTGTATCATCTGTCTCTGCTACATAAATCTTAATATAAGAAATATTTATAGCACTTGAATTTGATGTCATTTCAATTAAAAGTTCACCATCTTCTACTGTTGTTTCAAATGTAACCTCTGTTTTAACAGATATGTTTTTCAACATTTCTACACCTTCTGCAGTAACCGTAGGATTCTTTGAGCATTCCCATGGATCTGCGAAATACATTGCAACTGTATATTTACCATTTGGAAGTTCAAATGCGTAACTGATATTTCTATCTATTCCGCTTTCAAACTGATTCTTTGTATATCTGTTTGTCTGAGCAGATGTTGACTCATCTGTCCATCCGCCATTCTCATGTGCCCATGTATTATCTGTAAATACTGCATTTGGCATTGTATCAAGGGAACCATTCTTTAACGGTGTTGATATTGTATCAACAACACCCCACTTGTAGCCTGTTACAGGGTCCAGACCATACGCATTATCTGTAATACCATTGTAGATACCAAATAAATCACCCTCTGAAAGTGTTGTAATATCGATATCACCACAGTTTACAAAGTATGCCAATGTTTGGTCTACATTTTCTCTATTAGCAATGTCAACATTCTTTGAAATACTTACCGTGTATGTCTTTGTTGTTTCGTGGTCCTCTGCATATACTGTAACCTCAAGATTTACAAAGTTTGCAGTGCTCAAATCTACTGTATATGGATTCTCATTTCTGATAACATCTCCATTTACTCTTATATAGCCGTATTCTGTTGCAAGTTCCATTGATAAATCAAGTGCTGTAACATTTGATTCAACTTCAATGGTAAATGTATCATCTTCTTTTTCAACTATTACTTCCTCTGCCGCTCTTGTCTTTGCCACTGTTGCTGTTATAGCAAGAGATGTATCCTCACTATACGCCTTTGTCATATATACAAAGTTGCATACTCTTGCGGAAGCGTTATTATCAGCTGAAGAAATTGTAACATCAACAACATTATATGTTCCATCTGATACAGTCTTTTCATATACAGCATCTGCAATAACCTCTGCTGACACCGGAATTCTTACTGTATACTGCTCATCATCACCTGTGTAATCAAGTGTTTCTTCATAAACAACTTCATCACCAACAACTATCTTAATTGTCTTGCCATTATCCTCTTTATCAAATGTTACCTGTAAGCAGTTATCTTCACCTTCTGCAACCTTCATTGTGTAAGTAAATGAACCGCCTGCATTTGCATATCTTGTTGTGTCTGCTACTGTTGGTGTTGAACCATTGTCAACCATCTCATGAAGCTCATCCTCCTCGTACTGTCCGTATGCCGGCTGTACTGTATCAAGTAATGCTTCATTAAATCTAGCCTGAGCCTTATCCCTAATATACTTTGTTACATTAAATGCACCTTCATTGCTTACATAATCAAAATAAATACCATATCTTTCTGTATGCTGGCTGTAATGTGGTACAAATGTAAGATTTGCATCTGTATTTTCAAGTACCCATTCAAGCTTGCCATCTGTCTTAACAAGGTTTTCATTAATATTTGCCATAAAGTCTTCTACTGAGCCATTTAATACAGATATAGTTTCAGAACCATTGCTAATATACTTTTCTTCAATAAGCGCTGCTGAAGGAATTGTTACATCAACACCTGTAATTGCAGTTACCATATTTGTTGTGCCAAGCTTTGCACTAAGAACTATTGGACCATATTTAAAGGCATATACACTTTCACCATCAGGAAGGTTATATGCTTTAATTTCCATTGGAAGCTGTACTGTAATTTCTGTTCCGTTTGCTACATTTTCAACAATTGCATAGCCTGATTCAAGCTTAGCTTCTACTTCTGTTCCATTTACCTTAACAACTGCATCATCTGCAAGCCAGTCCGGAAGTCTAAATGCAATATCTGTATTTCCAGTTGTTGTTTCAACATTAAATACTACTGTATCACTGCTTGGTATATCTGCTGTCTGTGTAATTGTAACGCCTTTGTTTGTATCTGTAAGAACTGAGCTTAAGTACTGGCTTACAACTATCACATCCTCATTGTAATAGTAAATAGCATTTCCAAGCTTAGTGAAGTTCTCCATACCACTACCTGTACAACACCAGAACTTTGTTGTTTCTGTTCCATATACCTTGAAGAAACCAGACTTCATTGGCTGGAAGTATGTTGTCATACCTGTTTCAGGGTTCTGTGATGAAAGGATTGTGTTATAAAATGCTGTTTCATAGTAATCTAAGTACTGTGTATCACCTGTTACCATATATAATGCCTTAGCAAACTTCATCATATTGTAAGCATTACATGTCTCACAGTTACAAGCGGTTCTTTCAGCATCAAGGATATTGTCTGCACCAAAATGCTCCCATTCACTATTGTCACCTGTAATGTATGTATGGTTTTCAAGTACCATTGCAAAGAAGTTTTCTGCATACTCAAGATACTTAGTTGAATCTACTACTTCACCACCAATTGTCTTGCCATTTGTTGTAACATATCTGTTTAAAGCACCCATAAACTTAGGAATTGTTGTATTAGCATGCTTTCCATTAAGGATATTAGCGATACCCTTATTTACATTTTCAAACAATGTAACTTCATCAAATGCATGTGCTGCCTCTGCGTATTTATCAACACCTGTTACTGCATATAATTCATATAAGCAGTCATTCATTCCACCATACTCGATACTAAGTACTGTATTTCTTGTAGCTGTTGACCAGCTTGATGTTCTTCCATATACCCAGTCACCAAGGTCCATAGCAACCTCAAGTGCTGTTTCATTACCTGTATACTTATATGTATCAATTACACCTGATAAAATCTTGTGCATTGTGTACCAAGGCACCCATGCTTCTGTAAATATTGCAGACTTTCCAGCCTCAATATTATCAAACTGCTTTTCTACATTATTCTTATCAAGAATAGTTGCACCAAAGATGAAACCTGTTCCAAGTGCATCCTGACACTCCTTAAGTGAATCAATGATATACTCAAGCTTGTCTTCTAACTGTGCTCTTCTTGAATCTGTTTCAGGAAGTGTAGCAACTGCCTGAGCCACTGCTGTAAGGTAATGTCCCATTGTATGGCTACCGATTAACGAATTCTCCCAGCCGTCGTATCTTGTAGCGCCCTTCATATCAATGCCTGCTGTTTCTCTAAAGCCTGCAAGAAGCTTATCACTGTCTAATGATAAAAGATATTCTATATCCTTATCTTCTGCATTTGTAAGATATGCATCTGTTACGTCCACATCCCACAAATCATATGCTGACATATTGCCGATGTATTCCGTGTTGTCTTCTTCGTCCTCTTCATCCTTTGGCTGCTCTACAATAACGCCACCATTCTTTGTGTAAAGTGTCTTTACTTCATCTATGGAAGCCACCTTTGAATATACTTCAACTTCATCCATAACAAGACTTGTCTTACCGCCATGTCCGTATACTGCACCATTTGAACCTATAGACTTCACACAGTCATCTGCTGTAATTCCGCTATTTTCTGTTCCATTATATCCTATAACTGCAACTTCTTCACCATTTCTGAATATCTGAGCAGTCTGTGTTTCACTGTCATATGTTGCTGTTACGTGTACCCATTCATTTTCACCAAAGAAATCTGCTCTTGTCATCTGTGCATAGAATTCTAATGGCTGACCAATTAAAGCTCCACCTGAGCCTACACCGATAGAAAATACAATAGCTGTATTTGTATCCCATGGACTTCCTATATACCATCCATTGTTATTATATTCACCTTTGAACCAGAGGAACATTTCCTCTCCGCCCATTGTTCCATCCTTCTTTACCCAGAATGATACTGTTAAATCTTCCGGCTGTAAATCCTTATCAGTACCCAGTGTAAGATATGTGCTTCCATCAAAGTTGAAAGCCTTACCATTATTTACACCATCTTCGTAAACCACATTACCAGATGCCTCTACAGTATGCTTTCCTGTATCATCTGATAAATTGTCTTCAAATGATAATTCTAAAACCTTTGCAGATTCCATACTACCTGCAACATTTTTTTCGTAAAGCTTATTTATATCTGCAGATGATGCTACTGATGAATATACTTCAACTTCATCCATAACAACTGTAGTCTTTGCACCATGTCCATAAACTGCACCATTTGAACCTATAGACTTCACACAGTCATCTGCTGTAATTCCGCTATTTTCTGTTCCATTATATCCTATAACTGCAACTTCTTCACCATTTCTGAATATCTGAGCAGTCTGTGTTTCACTGTCATATGTTGCTGTTACGTGTACCCATTCATTTTCACCAAAGAAATCTGCTCTTGTCATCTGTGCATAGAATTCTAATGGCTGACCAATTAAAGCTCCACCTGAGCCTACACCGATAGAAAATACAATAGCTGTATTTGTATCCCATGGACTTCCTATATACCATCCATTGTTATTATATTCACCTTTGAACCAGAGGAACATTTCCTCTCCGCCCATTGTTCCATCCTTCTTTACCCAGAATGATACTGTTAAATCTTCCGGCTGTAAATCCTTATCAGTACCCAGTGTAAGATATGTGCTTCCATCAAAGTTGAAAGCCTTACCATTATTTACACCATCTTCGTAAACCACATTACCAGATGCCTCTACAGTATGCTTTCCTGTATCATCTGATAAATTGTCTTCAAATGATAATTCTAAGACTTTCGAATCTTCAAAGCTAACTGTATCAGCCCATACATTAAACGCACTCCAGTTTACTGACTGGAAGGCCAACATACCTGCAAGCGCAACTGCTGTAGCCGACATCAATTTTTTCTTTCTCATAAAAAAATTCCACTCCTTTTAATTATTGCATTAACTTTGCTATAAATATAATACAACTTTGTTAATGTAAATTAAAAGAAGTGAAACTTCCAAATAAGTGTAAAAAGGTTATTCCTTATTTTTCTTTATTTTTAGGTGCTTTTATAAAATTTCTAAACGTTTTCGTAAAAATTTCACTATAAAAATGTCACATTTTGTGTTATAAGGTTATATTTCCTATCATCCATTCTTTTACAAGTGCAAAGCATTCTCTCACAGTTGAATTTGGCAGCAGAATCGCCTTTGTATTTGCCGCAATTCCACAAACATTCTTCAAACCCATATTCTCTGCAAGAAGCGTTGCACGATAGACATGAAAATTACTTGTGCAAATGGCAATCTTTGCATCCTCACCTAATATTTCCTTTATAATCTCATAGCTAAAGGTAAGATTCTGCTTGGTATTAACAGATTTATCCTCCATATATATTCTATCCTCATCAAGTCCCTTTTCAACAAGGTACTGCTTCATAACCTTTGCTTCAGTTGTCACCTCATCCTCTCCCTGTCCTCCAGATACTATGATTATAACATCTTCATTACCCTCCTTTGTAGCATAATCATACGCTGCATCCAACCTGTCAGCCAGAGCCCTTGATACTGTTTCTCCACGTATCTTTGCGCCAAGTACTATGATACAGTCAGTATCTTTGTCCGGATAATCATTAAAGCCAGTAAGAACATTTATAAGCAATACAACGAATAAAAGTATCCCTGCGCCCAACACTGAAAAGAATGAAATCTTAATAAACTTAGGAAGCTTAATTAAAAATCCTCTTATAGCCGGTACTGCCATACACAAACCAAATATCACGCACACAACTGTGGCATAAATCCATGCCTCCGAAAAAGGCGTGGCCGTACCGGAGTACGAAACTAAGTTTATATAATAAATCAGGCACACCGCTGCCAATATAAAAAAAACTATTGCCATTTTTATTCTCCCTTAATACGTTACCGTGCTGGCATAATTACGTCCAAACACCACTACGTATTCTCCATCTGTTTTACTGCATATAAAGACATTTGTTGCTTCTTTTATCTCCATTATAAGGTAAATATCCATATCAGCCTCAGACAATGGTTTTTCTTCATCATATTTAGAATCAATCTGATACCAATGCTTTATTTCTGATATGTAGTATGTATAAGAAATTGGCATACAACCCAATTCATTACCTTCTATCCCAGTATACTTCATCATATCAAGCTGAATTCCTTCATATTGTTCAACAATGTTCTGATACGTTGCTTCATCAATTTCAACTCTTGCCACCAGATTATCCCCTCCTGAGGATTCATATTTTATTTCAATATTCTCTGGTAAATCCACCTTAAATATAGATTCAACATTCTGTATCTTTTCCTCAGTTGTTAGCTTTTTCTTTTCCAGCTTATCTACAATATTATTATCTGCATCCGTCAATTTAGTTTTATCAAGCTTATACAGCTTGTAATCAAACACAACATATTCCTCTTTTTTGCTTTCATCAACAACAAATTCGATATCTTCTGCAAGGCTTTCAACCAATACCACGTGTTTACTTTTCATATAATAAATATCATCCATATGAGCATATATGGAATCTCCCACTTTTTCCAAATGCTCTTTGGATACATTATTACCTACAGGCACCCAAAATATTGTTTCCGGTTCTTTGTTCCCTTCAACGTAACGCAAGCAAGTTTGTCGCGCTTCCATATCATAGTAGAAATAATATATTTCCTTTCCATCTAACGATATAACTCCATTGTCTGCTTCTTTCTCTATTTCTATCTCCGTTGCGCCTACTTTAACGTCAATCATACATAAGGTATACAATCCTTTATAATTCTTCAGATAAAGCATTTTTGACAAGTCTCCACTAAAGTCCAAAATAGAATAGCACCCTGATACAATGTTTAAACTTTTATAATTGCCACTTATCAAATATACTGAATCAGCCATAAGAAACACGCTTCTCTTGTAACTATCTACATTGCGATACCTATCTGATGACACTTCATCATTTTCCTTACAATATATATAATCTTCATACAATACTTTATTGATAATTTCAACACAATTTTCACCATCTTCCAAAATATATGTTTTATTATCAGCGACAAACATCAATTCTGTTCCCCTGGAATTAAGACCCAAAATTCTTTCCACTTCATCCATAACTTCATCAACGTCACCCTTTTCATCTACCAGCACAAGCTTATTGGTTCCATACACGAAGCCATATATCAGTCTGCCATCCTCCGATATATATTCTATCGATACATTCTCCACCTTTGTTTCTTTTCCAGGTTTCTCCCCAAAGTAAGCATCCTTTCCCATATTATAGGCATAGATTTTTCCATTACCTGAAATTGCCACATCCGACACACATTCATCAGTTATCTTCCGTGGCTCATTATCAATAAGTAGATACAACTGAGAATTAGAATCCTTGGCCAAAGCAACATTTGCATGGTTTGCAAGCTTACACACCTGCAAACCATCCTTTACAGCCACCAATTTATCATCATTAATGTAATAGCTTTCATAAGTCGACTGTACATAGCAACCGCTTCCATCCATATTCTCATATACTTCAGCCAGTCCCTCAACAGTATCAATCAATTTGCCATCCAAATATATTAAGGAGCTTTTGCTCTCGCTATTATAGACAGCATAAACAAAATCTCTGCCCGAATTATTGATAGTTTTAAATAAAAATACTGTCAAGGCAGCCACTAACACAACAATTAATGTTACCAACACAAATATATTGCTACGCTTCTTTGATTTCCTATTAGCATTAATAATTTCAATCTCATTTGTATCCATCTCTTACCCCTTTATTATATCAAACTCAAACTCTATAGGTTCTTCTCCATCAATTCTATACTCATCAAATGGCAATGCGCCCCAGCTGTCATCACCGGCAACACCATTAGCCTTTGCATAAATCTTAACATATGTGTAATATGGTGCAGGAAGCTCATGAATATGCCAAGCCTCTTCAAGCTGCGCCTCCGTATAATTAAGCACTGTAAACTGGAACGGTGTGTTTACCATTCTAAATATAAGCTTATCCTCACCATCCGTCACAGATACCCATCTTGTATTAGTTCTGTTGCCGCAGCCACCAGGTACATGATATTTTGTAAAGTTATCCTCTGCATTACTTTCAAATATACCATATCTTGCACCCATATTTCTATCAACATAGTTTTCTTCCGGACCCATTCCATAGTATTTAAAACTATCGAAATCTAACATAAGTGGGAACTGCATACCAAATACAGGTAATTCCGGTGCACCCTTTATGCCATCATATTTCATCTTGACATTTATCTTTCCACTAATGTCAACTGTATAAGAAACATAAACTTTAGATGAAGCTGCACCATTTCCTTTTGTGCCGCCATCATCACCCTTGCAAGCCTTCTTGTTTACAACAATAGTTGCATTTTCAGAAAGAGGCAATTCGTATTCAAAGTTCAACTTAACTGTAGTTTCTGTCTGTTCATAAGAAGTCATACTTCCTCTCTGCCACTTCTCTGCATGAGCCCAGATACCGCTGTCATACATATAGTTGCTACCCTTGTCATTGTCCACAGACGCTCTGTAATATGTTGGCTTTGCAGTTCTCTTAATGAACTCCTTGCCATTAAGCTTTAATGAAATGATTCCACCAAATTTTCTTGAAAACAGATATCCAAAATCATCACCATACACACCAACATTATTTGAGCCATCAACAACCTCAAACTTGCCGTATTCTTCTGGCTTTCTCATAATAAGTATGTCGCTATCAGAAACTGTCCATGGCTCTGCAATACCAAATGATACCACGTGACCTTTATCAGCGTACATTGTGTCTTCCTTAAGTACTGCGTATGCCTGGATAATGAATTCTCCTGCGATACAAGGCATTGCAATCGGTACATCAAAGTACTTCTCTTCGCCAGGTGCAACCACCGCATCAAGTGTGGTCACGAAACAAACCTCACCGTCGCGAAGCATTTCAACCTTAAGCTCGATATCAGATGTATCCTTGAATAATCTTCTATTCTTAACCCATACACCACCCTTGTCAGGACGAAGTGTAACCTGTGCATACACATTCTTTACTTCCTGAGCCTTTGGTGTTATCTCTCTTGTAGCAAATACGATACCATTTGCACAGAAGGAATCATCATTTGGTCTGTCACCAAAGTCGCCGCCGTAAGCCAAATATTCATCGCCATACTCATCCTCTGTCATAATAAGCTGGTCGATGTAGTCCCAAATAAATCCACCTTGGTACATTTCATACTTATCAAGTAATTTAACATAATCGTAGATATTACCTGTTGAATTACCCATAGAATGCTCATACTCACAATTAATAAACGGCTTGTTCGGATTGTTATCAAGATACTTCTCAATATCCCACACCTTACAGTACATACGGCTCTCCATATCTGAAGTTTCAGGGAATCTTCTATCGAACCAAATACCTTCATAATGAACAAGTCTGCTAGGGTCAATCTTCTTCATAAGTTCACTCATAAGCTTGATATTAACACCGCCATAGCTTTCATTACCACAAGACCAAATAAGTACGCTTGGGTGGTTCTTGTCTCTTTGAACCATTGAATTGGCTCTGTCAAGTACTGCATTGCACCATTCAGGCTTATCTCCCGGCACTGCTGTTTCTATCGAACCATCTCGCCTAGCCCATGTACCATGCGTTTCAAGATTTGCCTCGTCAATCAAGTAAATACCGTACTTATCACATAGCTGATACCATCTTGAATCGTTTGGATAATGGCTTGTTCTAACTGCATTTATATTGTGCTGCTTCAAGAATTTGATATCCCAAAGCATATCCTCCATAGTAAGGCATCTTCCTGTGTAGCAGCTAAACTCATGTCTGTCAACGCCAAAAAACTCAATTCTCTTGCCATTGATAAGCATAAGCTTATCCTTCATTTCAAACTTTCTAAAGCCTACAGTCTGGTAAATGGTTTCGATTTCATTGCCATTTTCATCAGAAATAATGATGGTCATATCATATAGATTTGGCTCTTCTGCGCTCCAAAGCTTCGATGCCTTGACATCGTACTTCTTATCAAAAAGCTCACATAATGAAACGTTTTTATCTTCAATTATAATGTTGTTTTGGTTGTCTTTAAGGGTCAAGCTTGCATATGCGCCACCAATAAGCTCTGCAACCTCATTACAAATCTTCTCCTTAGCTTCTTCATCAAACACCTCTTCATCAAGAACCTTTGAGAAAGGTGTCATAACCTCAGCATCCATTGAAAGCACTGCATCTGTGTAATTTTCATCAAGGTCAGTATGTACAAAAATATCACCAATATGAAGGTCCGGTGTTGCATACAAATACACATCTCTAAAAATACCAGAATATCTCCAGAAATCCTGGTCCTCAAGCCACGAAGCAGAGCTTCTCTGATATACTTCAACACCAATTCTGTTAACACCCTCAACCACAAAATCTGTAATCTCAAATTCTGAAGGTGTGAAGCTGTCCTCACTGAAGCCTACAAACTCATCATTTACATAGAGATAAAATGCACATTCAACACCCTGAAATGAAATGTACAACCTCTTCCCCTTAAGCTTCTCATCAATAATAACATCCTTCACATATCCACCCACCGGATTCACATCCATAGGAACATTTGGTGCCTTCACATCAAATATACCATCCCAAGGATACATAACATTAACATACTGTGGTATGCCATACCCCTGCAGCTGAATATGTCCCGGAACCTTAATGTCCGCTAACTTACTTATATCATAATCTGTCTTATAGAAATCCTTCTCCCTTGTATAAGGACACTCCGAATAAGTGAACTTCCACTGTCCATTAAGACACTGCTTAAGTTCACTTCCTCCTACTGTAAATCTATGGTCTGAATGAGCCTTCAATCTGTTTACTGCAAAGACCTCCGGGTTGCAAAGCCAATCTAATGTCGGGGTTAATTTATCCATTATATTTTCCTCCATAAAAATAGTTTTCTATACCTTTTGCTTTATTAAATTTTCTACGCAAAAACATACATTCATTTTATCAAAAAAGCATATATTTCTCAATATGATATTGAAAAATATATGCTTTCGAACTTGTGTTCTATTTCGTTTTATGATATAATATTTATAGTAGCTTTATAGCTACTGGCAATCGTGTTATAGGGTGGTTGGCCTCCATTACATAGAATGGAGGTGATGCTCATGAAGAATAGATTCGATTTTAAAGACTTAATGTCTTTCGGAATGTTCCTACTAGCACTACTGACATTCATTTATTTGATTTGTCACTAAAGTAGCAAAAAACCTTCCCTGTACTTTGGCTGGTTAGGGAAGGTTTTCTTTTCTCATATTGGTCAACCACTCTGTGGCGATTGCCTTTTATTAATTATATTATAACATAAAACATTATGATTACAACCATTATTTTTTTGCAATCAAATTGAGACTACTTACTCACCCTCACAGCCATCTCCATTGCAAGATGTGCAAAAAAGCTTTTTTCATCTATTTTGCTACTCTCACCTAAGCAACGTGCATCCCACTGTTCTCCATCCAAGCAATCTGCTGTGTATAAAAACTGGAATATTCCCTTATCACGAAACTTTGCAACAGCCGCCATAGCAGAGCATTCCATTTCAACGCAAAGACATCCAGCTTCAACTCTTTTTGCAACCTTTGCTCTCGTCTCCCTGTAAAACGCATCCGTAGTCCATGTTTTTCCCACTATATACGGATATTTTACTTCATCTAAAATATTCTTAAAAACGTCAATATATTCAGTATTTACTTCCATTTCGTCCGAAGCAGGCAGATAGTGGTAGCTTAAGCCCTCATCCCTTACCGCTGCATTCGGAATAATAATTGAACACTCTGGAATATTTTTATCAAGCACTCCACATGAGCCAAATACAACTATCATTTCAACACCTAAGGCATATAACTCCTCAATCATACCTGCTGCTCCGGCCGCACCCATATCCATCATAAATAGTGCTATATCTATTCCTTTATATGTCGCCTTATAAACCGGCCACTGGGCATTTGCATTCTTGGTTACAAAAATCTCCTTGCCACCAAATGTTTCAACCATCATAGGAAATGATGTTAGCCCAAAGCAGGCAACTGCAACCTTAGGTACAGTAACTCCTTTTGCTATCTCATCTTTTACTATAT
>CAYWDL010000028.1:0-14270 GCA_964457015.1 uncultured Roseburia sp.
TATATTTATTATAATTATACATATATTTTTTAATTTTTTTCGACACGTAAAATACTCTCCTAACAAAAAATATTGATACACAAAGAAAAACGACACTACTATACCAGCTTTTTTGGCTTGCATAATAATGTCGTCTTCTATGAATATTATACGCAAATATATTGTATCAAAAAAACAGAGTTAAGACAATAACAAAATGTCTTAACTCTGTTTTTTTGCTCACACCATTGGTTCGAATTTTTCCAAAACTATTTCGCCTTAATATTATCCACACTCACCGTTCCAACTCCACGTCCCCTTAACATCTGTATTCCTGCAAAATCGCAAGCACCCGCTGGTGTAATATCACCGTCAAAGTAGCTTGCACCGCTCTCACAGTCAACGATTGTAAGATGTACAGTCTTGGCGTCAGTATCAACAACCATTGTCATTGTCACCCATGTATCAACCGGAATGTCCACAACCTCTTCAGTATCATTGAGCATCCATTTGGTCTGATTAGATTTGTTGTCATTATTGCCGTTGGCATCAGCTGGTGGCTGATTTGTAAGCTTAAGAAGATAACCGCCGGTTGCGGCTGCGTTCGTATCATAATCCTTCGAATCACTTGAAAGAACCACAAATGCACTTTGCGAACGATTTGACAAAATGCCTGCAGTGAGCTTCACATCCATACTCAGTGTAAACTGACCTGCAATAGCTTCATCCAGTTTTTTGTAAGCACCTCTATTTCCAGAATCTGTACCCGATACAAAATCAAGATATTTCTTTCTGTCACCACTATCTGATGCAATTGTAATAGCACCTGATGCATTAGGCGAAGCCCAATCAGTCTTCTTTCCATCATTGAAATTCTCATAATAAAGACTGTCAAAGGCCTCCATATCCACATCTGCCAATGCTATAACTCTCACATTATATTCCTTGGTTCCTGTGGCATCACCATTTGTAAATGTTGCAGTTATTGTAACCTTTGTTTCCTCTTCAGGGAAGGTTATCTTTCCTTCGCTAGAAACAATCTCCGGATTACTTGATTCATATGTAACTTCTGTTCCATATAATGTTGTTGTCGGCAATTCAAGATCCTTTTCAGCCTTTGCCGGTATGGAAACTGCTCCCATCTTAACACATACATCAACTGCATCCTGTCCAGAAAGATACTTACTGCCCCATACCTGAAGCTCGTTGTCGCCTAACACAGTAAAGCACATTGTTATATAATCCGTATCTTCCATGGCCTGCTCTATAAATACACCCTTATATGTAGTTTCACCTACCTCAATAGTTACATAAGGTGAATTATCCTTAACTGCCCATGTACCTGTGTAATCACCGCTAACAGTTCCGTCAGCATTCAATGTCATTTCCTTAGCTTCTACACATTCCAACGTAGCATAATTAATGCTTTGTCTATGTTCAAGAACACTGTATGAGCCTGCCATTTTTTCCATTTCATAGCCTGTTTCACTAATAAATTCTCCACGATATTCGTGAGGTGCCACAACAAGCCATCCATCTTCATTTACAAACATCTGATGAACTCTGACCTGATGTCCCTCTGTACCATCATTCGTTCTTCTGTGATATACCACGAAGCTTCTTCCATCACTTTCAGTCCAAGCAGAATTGTGTCCCTGTGCAACCTGCGCAAGCCTTGTATACGGCCATTTATAATATGCCATAAGCTTAATACCTACGGTACCATTTACATCTCCTGTAGATGTGGAACCCGGGTCTCCTGTCTTAAGTGGGTATCTTGGGTCATCGCCATTCATATCAAGATAAGGGCCTGTTATTTCCTCCGAACGGAAAATTCTCATATTGTAACCACCATTTGCAACAAGACCACCATATGTCACAAATAAGTAATAGTAATCGCCAACCTTTTCAATATATGACGCTTCACCACTTCTCTGGTTACCACCAGATATCTTATATCCAAAGTACGGGTCTGTTTCACCCGACTTATACTCATATGTTGTTTCATAATCTCTAAGTCCGGTTTCATTGTCAAGTCTGAACATTCCTATACCGCCCGACCATGAACCATAACTCATCCAAAGATTGCCTTCATCATCATATATTACGCAAGGGTCGATGGCATGCGGCTCCCACTGAGGATTACCATTTCTGAGTGTGTATCTGCCGGTTGCAACTGAGCTTTCTCCTGTTGCTTCCTTATAATCAAATGTCATACCAAATCCATTGGACATACCCGACTGAATTACCGGACCAACATATGTCCAATCACCATCAGGCTTATCTGCTGTCAAAAGACAAATGGTGGAATTCCACAATGGTCCGTTGACGCTCATATACATACACCATTTTCCCATTTCCTCATTATATATAACATCAGGCGCCCAAAGATTTCCACTTACATCATAGCTTGAATCCGCCTTCGCAGCCCACTCTGCTTCCGCCTTGAACATAGTTGCAAACTCTCTGTTAATGTTATTGGTAAACAAAGACCAGTTAATCATATCCGCCGACTTTGCCCAAGCCATATGCGAGCCAAATATGTAGTACATACCCGTCTCTTCATCCTTTACAATGGAAGGGTCGTGAACAGTTACATGCTTAACCTTGTCCTGAGGCAGTATTTCTCCTGTTGGAGTCATATTAACCGTAATGTCTATACTGTTACCATTATTGTCCCCCTTATCCGTGGCACTAGTATCTGCCTTCGTAGTTTCTTTCTCAGCTTCATCCCCAGAGCCGCCACAAGCTGTCAAAGCAACCGCCGCAAACACAGCCACAGCCAATCCCAACATCTTTTTAGTCTTAAAAAACATTTTCATCCGTACCTCCTCATTTATTCTTATTTACTGTAAAATAACACCCCAAGAGTCTTCGGGCCACAATGTGATGTAATAACTCCACCGGCTCTTGTTATGTGTACTTCCTTAAAGTAATTCATTTCTTCAAGCCTTTTCTTCAGCTCCCGTGCTATATCCTCAACACCACCACTATGTGTTATAAATATATGGTCAGGATCAGCATTTTTCATATCATCTTCCAATCCATCCACGTATTTTTTTATAACCGCATCAATGTTTCCTCTAAATTTCTTAGCTACATCCATCTTACCATCGACAACCGCAATCTGTGGCTTTATCTTCAATGCTCCTGCAAAAAGTGCTGTAGTTGCACTGCATCTTCCACCTCTATGAAGATAAGTCAATGTATCCACCACAAATCCAGCTCTAACCTTATCACAGTCAGCCTCAATAATTCTCACTATTTCTTTAGCAGACATACCTTCCTCTCTCAGCTTACCTATTCTCATAAGCTGCAAGCCAATGCCTGTCGATAAATTTTTTGAATCTATTATATACATTTTTGCATGCTCAAGCTCTTCCGATGCAAGTCTCATAACATTAATGGTTGTGGACATTCCTGACGCAATACCTATATAAACAATGTCCGTACCATCATTATCAAATGGTTCCAACAAATCCATGGCATCTGCTATACTAGGCGCCGACGTCTTTGGTGTCCTATTGTTTTCATCGGACCATTCATATATCTTATCAGGTGAGATTTCCACCTTATCCTTAAGGCTTTCGTCCCCTAATTGAATATACAGTGGAACCACCGATATATCATATCTTTCAAGCAATTCATCACTCAGGTCACATGTGCTGTCTGTTACAATCTTTATCATATTTCATTCCTCCATTGCTGTTAATTCTCTTCTCTGACGCCAACACTACTCTTTGAATACATCATCTTCTGCTTTCTATATAAACCTGAATAACCTGACATCAGGTAGCTTATAGCCACAGCCATAAGAAAATACTCAACCCCTTGATATCCAAACAATTCAAAGCTGATAAGCAATGATGTTATCGGACAATTTGTAACTCCACAAAACAGCGCCGTCATACCAAGGGCTCCGCACAACGACTGGGAAAGTCCAAGAATACCCCCAAGGGTACTGCCAAGTGTTGCTCCAATAAATAATGTCGGAACTATCTCACCGCCTTTAAATCCTGCTCCAAGGGTAATGGCTGTTATCAATATTTTTAAAGCAAATGCATATGGAACTACATCTCCTTCCAATGCTCTTTCTATAACATCAACACCTGCACCCATATAATCGGTTGTCTGCAGAACCAAATTAAGAATAATAACAATTATACCGCCCACCGCTACTCTTATATACGGATTTTCAAATCTCTTCTTTAATATTTTCTTTACTTTTCTAAGAGCATAACAGAATACTACACTTACACCCGCACAAATTATGGAAATCAAAATTACTTTTGCACCATTCATAACGGACATATTCGGTACATCCACCACATTAAATGCCTCCGGATGAATACCCATATTTGCTGCAAAATATGATGCAACCAACGCCGCAAATATAACCGGCAGTAACGCGCCATAGTACATAATTCCCGTACTAACAACCTCCAAAGAGAAGATAGCCGCCGCCATAGGTGTGCCAAATAATGCCGAGAACGCAGCACTCATACCACACATAATTATAACTTTTCTATCAGCTTCATCCAGCTTAAAAAGCTTACCATAGCTATTGGCAATACTTCCACCTAACTGTAATGCCGCTCCTTCTCTACCTGCCGAGCCACCAAAAAGATGTGTCACCAATGTTGAAAAGAATATTAAAGGCGCCATAGTCACAGGGATATCATCCTCTTCACTAATGGAGGTTAATATAAGGTTTGTCCCCTTTTCATTCTCTTTTTTACATAATTTATAAAAGAACACAATCGCCAAGCCGGCAATTGGCAAGCCCCAGTGAATATATACATATTCCTGTCTAAAACTTGTCACCAGATTCAGACAATGGGCAAATACAACACTTATCGCCCCCACAATCAAGCCTGTTGTAACAGACAGCAACCACCATTTTGCCAATATTTTAAGATTATGAAGTGGTTTCTTACCAATCTCCATCATCATTGCAGTTTTCTCTCCATTGAATATAGAATTCATAATCTGCCTCCTGATTTGTACGCAAATATTTCTACAACATTATATTGTACCATAATTTGACATATAAAACCACCTAAGAATTATTTTCCTTCAATTTTCCTTCAATTCTCAAAGTAAATATCTTATGCTTAGGATTGTGTTTGTTTGGGCGGTATATGAAGAGAAATCTTATTCTGATACCGAAATCTTTTTGTTTAATCAAACTTTTTCGGCACATAGTAGACTTTTTGCGTGTCAGGTACTCTTTTATATTTTTAGGAGTACCTAAACAACAATTTATCTCCTATATACCAAATTCTTTGTATTTTTATTGTTTCTCTCGGTACTGGCAGAAAATTTTCCTACATATACCTCCTGCTTACGCCACCAAAAATATTAACCTTGCGAATTGAAGTTATTTTCTTCAGCATACAGGATTTTGTTATAGTAACAATGCCCACACTTTTAGCATTCTTTGGGCCTCACACAGCCACCAACACTCTCTCAGGCCCAAAATGTACTGCACATAACCTATCCAGACACCTTCTAGCAACTTATGCAAACAAATTTTCTTGTAAAAAAATGAATAAACTTTTTACCTCAAATCTTGGCAAAGAGCTAAAAATAGCGGCCGCTTTCGCGACCGCTATAAAATAACATTCTATGAATTTACAAAAACTTATTTGTAAGAAACTGTAAAGCTTTCTACAGTCATGAAGCCCCACATTGCCCACATATCTGTTGAACGTCCAATTGAATTAATTGTGAAGTTCTTCAAATCTGCTACTGTAATTGCATCTGCTGTGCTTGTTCCACTGTATACCAATGTTCCATCCTTGTAAAGACTAGCTGTATTAGTTTCAAAGTTAAGTTCCATCTTTACTGTTGACTTTACATCATTTGTAACTGTTAACTTTCCATCCATATATGCTGTTCCGTCGCCATATGGATTCTTTGTTGTTCCTACATTACCATTTACACTCATATACAAACCATTTGTACCATTCTGTACACCGTCATCTGTATTACTGTCATCTGTAAAGTTAAATAATCTTTCTGACCATGCTCCATCTGCAAATACTGTATTTGCCTGCTTAGAATATGTAATTTCTACTACAAGTGATTTCGCATCATCTGGAAGAGTGCTAAACAAATCTGATGGCAACTCAATATATCCATCTGCCAACTTTGCTCCTGCTTCTGTTGCTGTTACATTTGTACTGAATGTTACATCCTCTGGTACATTGCTATTTTTGAAATCATAATCTGCAAGTATTGCAGATTCAGCACCATAAGAAACCTTAAAGCTTTCCACTGTCATAAAGCCCCACATTGCCCACATATCTGTTGAACGCCCAATTGAGTTAATTGTGAAGTTCTTCAAATTTGCTACTGTGATTGCATCTGCTGTACTTGTTCCACTATATACCAATGTTCCGTCCTTGTAAAGGCTAGCTGTATTAGTTTCAAAGTTGAGTTCCATCTTTACTGTTGACTTCACATCATTTGTAACTGTTAACTTTCCATCCATATATGCTGTTCCATCACCATATGGATTCTTTGTTGTTCCTACATTACCATTTACACTCATATACAAACCATTTGTACCATTCTGTACACCGTCATCTGTATTACTGTCATCTGTAAAGTTAAATAATCTTTCTGACCATGCTCCATCTGCAAATACTGTATTTGCCTGCTTAGAATATGTAATTTCTACTACAAGTGATTTCGCATCATCTGGAAGAGTGCTAAACAAATCTGATGGCAACTCAATATATCCATCTGCCAACTTTGCTCCTGCTTCTGTTGCTGTTACATTTGTACTGAATGTAACATCTTCAGGTACATTGCTATTTGTGAAATCGTATTCTACAAGTGTAGTGTATCTGATAATATCTTCAACATCTTCTTCAGGGAATTCAACCTCATCGAGAAGTTCAACTGTAATTGAATCAACATCATATTTACCAACGCCTCTACCTACAAGAACATCAAGTCCTCCAAGTTCACCTGAACCATTAATAAGTACTACGCCCTCATAGTAAACTGTTTCACTATCTGTACCGTCTGTGATTACAACATATGCCTTACCTTCGTTTGTATCAACATCTGCTGTAATATTTACCCATGCACCTACAGGGATTGTAACCTCTGTATTGTTTGCATCGTTGATTGTCCACTTATTCTGTTTTGAATAATCATTTGTGTTTGCTGCTGATGTTGAAGGTGGCTGATTTGTAAGTTTCACAATATAACCGCCTGTTATATCTCCGTTTGTAACACGTGCAATATCAGTTCCTGAGATAGCAAATGTACTTACTGATCTCTGTGCAAGAACACCAGCTGTAAGTGTTGCATCAACAGATACCCTATATGTACCTGAAACGTTTGCTTCCGAATCAAATGTCATATAAGCATTTCTATTTCCACTACCACCATCATGACCAACATGAACATAGTTTCCTCTGTCTGTTCCAGCATTCTCAAGAGTAATCTTGCTTAATATTGTAGGTGCATTCCAAGCTGATAAATCACCTAATGTAAAGAATTCATACCATACATAATCAGATGTATCAACATTTTCTTCAGGTATACCAAGTACAGAGATTTCAACATCACTTACTGTACCCTTGAAGCCACCTTCCCAGAAGCCGCCCCAACCAAAGTTGAGTACTGTAGCTGTATCGTTCAAGTATGACAATACATTTAAGTATGATATACCGCTGGCAATTTCACCTGGAACTTCATCAGATGGTACATCAGCGTTACTATATACCAATTCACCATCTACATAATATTCAAATCCCATTACTGTGAGCTTAATCTCTACATCACATTCGTCTGCGATAAAGTTTGTACCTGCAGTCCAAGCACCTGTTGAATACGAACCATTATGTAAGTTTGCATCAAAATATCCTGTTGCGTTGTAGCCAAGGTAAGACATATCATTTACCCAAAGACCACCTGTTGCATTTGTATTAAATGATAAGATGTTATTTGTCCAAGCATCTGCAGTAGCATCTGAAACATGGAACTTAATTGAAACACCACTATTGATATTAAGACCAACAACATTAGCCTCATTCAATGGATTTGCATACTGATATGTACCCTGTACAGCTGATGATAAATCAATACCATCTTCTGCATATGTCCAAATAACCTTATCTTCTGTTGTATCATATTCTGCAAATACTTTTACTTCAAAATCTTTTTCAACGCTTGCAGTACCATATGTTACTGTTGCTGTTAATGTAACAACTGTGTCAGTTTCAGGTCTTGTAACCTTACCATCGTTTGCAATAATATCTGTATTAGCTGATTCCCAAGTAATTGTTGTTGCATTTAAGCCACTTGCTGGAAGTGTCACATCAGTCATTGCACCGATTGGCATTGTAAGAGCATCAGCTGCTTCCTGTGCTAACTCTTCATCAGCGCCTGCAAGTCTGTAGCCCCAGATATTGATTTCGTCGTTACCAAGAACTGTAAATGTCATTGTTCTTGTTGAAGATTCTTCCATCTTCTGCTCTACAAATACACCCTTGTATGTGTAGTTGCCAATTGTCATTGTTACATATGGAGCACCATCTGTACCAAATTCCCAATCACCTGTTAAATCACCTGTGATTGAACCATCCTCATTAAGAGAGATACTTACAGATTCAACGCATTCCTTGTTAGCATAATCAATACTAAGCTTATGAACAAGTACGCTATATGGACCTACAACATCTGTAGCTTCAACCTCTGTAAGTGTTTCATTATAATATTCAAATGGAGCTGTTACCAACCAACCATCTTCATTTACGAACTGCTGATGTACTCTTACCTGATGTCCTTCACCCATATTATCAAATCTTGTGTGGTAAACAACATACATCTTTCCATCATCATCAACTAATGCTGAGTTATGTCCCTGAGCTACATAGCCATAATCCATGTAATCCCACTTGTAGTATGACATTACTCTGTTACCAACTGAACCGTTTATAGTACCAGCTCTTGTGTTGCTATCTGAATATCTTGCATCATTACCTGTTAAGTCAGTATAAGGTCCTTCAACATTTTCTGAGCGGATTACTCTCATGTTGTAACCGCCATTAGCTACCAATCCACCAAGTGTTACATATAAATAGTAGTATCCGTCATTGTATACGATGTAAGGCGCTTCACCAGATACATTGTTACCACCGGCAATCTTGATACCCTGATATTCATCAGATTCATTGTCTACTGTTTCATATGTATGAGAAGCAAGTCTCAAACCTGTTGCAGGGTCCAATTCGATCATATAAACACCACCGAACCATGAACCGTATACCATCCATAACTTGCCATCTTCATCATAGAATACACATGGGTCAATAGCATTCATACCATATGTACGATTACCATTTCTGTTTGATGTATATCTGTCTGGGAAATCTGTTCCTGTATATACATCATAAAAATCTGTTTCTGCTGCTTCTGTAGCATTTGTAAAGCCTGAGTATACTACTGGTCCAACTACAGTCCAGTCTCCTTCAAGGCTATCTGCTGTAAGCATAACAACTGATGTATACCAGTAAGCACCATTAACACTCATGTACATACACCATTTGCCCATTGCTTCATTATAAACAACATCCGGTGCCCAGAGGTTACCTGATACATCATAAGCTCCTGTTGAACTTCCCTGTGTACCACCCTTAGCTGACCATTCTGCTGCATCAGCAAACAATGTCTTGTAATCTCTATTAATATTGTTTGTGAAAGTTGTCCAATTGATTAAGTCTTCTGACTTAGCCCAAGCCATATGCGAACCAAAGATATAGTACATACCTGTTTCAGGATCTTTTACAATACTTGGGTCGTGTACTGTTACATGGTTAACAGTTTCGCTTGTTGTAGAGTCATCTTCCTTATCGTCTGTTGTTTCAGAAGCACCAGTTGTATATGTAACCTTAGCAATAATCTCTGCTGTATTACCATCAACCTTAACTTCCTTCTTTGCTGTAACTTCACCTGATGCAGCCTCTACTACTACCGGTACTGCCAATCCTGCAATTCCAATAACCAATAATACTGCACCGATATTTGCCACATTACGCAGCTTCTTAGACTTAGCAAATAAAATAACCACAACTGCTGCAATTGCTAAAAGAATAAATGGAAAAACAACACTACTGTCACCAGTATATGGTGCTTTTACAACATTTGCTTCAACCTTAACTTCATCAGAAGCGCCCGCTGCAATACTTGCAATTGTTAAATCTTTGCTATAACCATCTGCCAATTCTAAGCCACTTGGTAAAGTAATCTCTACTTTAACATCTGAAATAGCCTCGTCAGTGTTATTTGTAACTTTTACAGTTACAACTGCTTTTTCGCCCACTTCATAGGAATCCTTATCTGTAACTATCTCTACAGATACATCCGCTGTGTCCGCTGCAAAGGTTGCCGGAATCATACCAATAACCAATGCCAAAGACAAAAAGAGAGCAAAAAATCTCTTTGAGAATTTTTTCATGATTTACCTCCTAAAAATTTTTTCCTATCTTACATTTTACCAAAAAATCCACAATTTGCAAGAATTTTTATGTATTTTTGCACAAAATTGCACAAAAAAATAGTGGTCACCTAAGTGACCACTATTAATTGGCACATTATTCTGTTGCTGCTGTTGTTTCAGTTTCATCTGAAGCTGTTGTTTCCTCTTCCGCATCAGGAACAACTACAACATTATCACAAACAAATTCAACTACCTTGTTCATAAGGAAATTGTCCTTAAAGAACTGCTCATCATATCCGTATGTTGCAAAGTACTCGTAGAATTCTTCCTCTGTTTCCATACCATATGCAACCATAGTCTTCTTCAATTCTGCATTATATTCCTCATCTGTGATAGAAATACCTTCTGTCTCAGCAATATAATCTCTAATCATATTGTACTTAAGCTCATATTTAGCAGATTCTTCACACTGAGCTATGAAGTCTTCTGATGACATACTCATCAATTCAAGATACGAATCAAGTGTATAACCATAATTTGTCATTGTAAGCTCCTGCTGCTCAGCAATGGTTGTTGTCAAAGCTTCAAGTTCTTCTGAATCATAACTTACAACCTCAACGTTTTCAACAATTGTCTCCCAAATTGCGTTATAAATCTGGTTATTAATAATTGTTTTTCTATATTCTGCCTTATACTCTTCAACTGTAGAAAGTCCTAAGTATGAGTATACTTCCTGTACGTACTCATCTGTAAGCTCAGGAATAATAGTATTCACAATATAATTAACCTTAACTGAGAACACAATATCCTTGCCTGCATAATCTGCATCTTCATATTCCGCCGGGAACTGAAGAGTCATTTCAAACTCATCGCCAACAGACTTACCAATGATACCATCAATAAATCCCTCAATTGCAAAATTACCATCTGATAATACTAAGTCTAAGCCTTCCTTTGACGCATACTCTTCACCATCAACTGTACCTGCATAATCAATATTAGCAGTCATGCCTTCCTCAAGCACGCCCTGGTCTATCTGTTCTGTTGTTGCATTTGCCTCTAAATCAGACTGGATATACTCTTCCAAATCCTCATCGGTAAGTGTTGCATAGCTTTCCTCTACTTCAACACCAAAATAATCAGCTCTTTCAATCTTTATCTCAGCCTTTGTTGCACTCTTTCCTGTTGTTTCCTCTTCGCCAGTATCCTTATCGCAACCAACCATAGCTGTTGCAACCATACCAAGGCATAATCCTAATGCCAATAATCTTTTCTTCATTTTTTATCACCTTTCAAGTTTGTTTCTTTTAATTTAAACATACTATAAGTTTATAGCACAATTTTACGAAAAAAAAAAGTCTTTTTATCATATTTCATTTATTTTTCACATAAGCTATATCGGTTGAATATAACTATGCACATATGGAGGTATCATGAAAAACATTTTAATAAAAATTATAATCATCGTTTCGTTCTGTCTTTTGTTTCCAACAGCATTGACATTATTTATAAACGGAAAGCAGTCAACCACTGTTCCTGAGCTTAAAAGCAGCGGTCGTACCATCATTATCACAACAGATTCAAAGACCTACGAAATGGATATGGAAGAATTTATCCCCTGTGTTCTGGCAAACCAGTTAGACATAGACAGCCCCGACGAGGCCATAAAGGCTCAGGCGGTAATAATAAGAACCTACATACTTTACTATATGAATGATAATACTACTATCGATGCATCAAAATTAGATTTAGCTTACACACTATATGATGATTTAAAAAATATAGTTGGAGATGATTTTTCCACTTACTACACCAAATTAAAAAATGCTGTTGCCGATACCGGCGGTGAAATCATCAAATACGAGGATTCCATCATAATTCCTTATTTTCATGCCATAAGCGCCGGAAAAACACGTAATGGCGAAGAAGCTCTGGGTTCAGCCGACTACCCGTATCTCCTTTCCAAGGAATGCGCTGATGACACATCCTCACAGGATTACCTGACCATCACTTATATAGAAAAATCCGATTTTGTAAATATTTTAAAGGAGCAATGTGATGACCTGCAGATAAATGAAGAAAATCCCTTGGAAAATATCCAGGTTTTAAGTCGTTGCAGCGCAGGATATGTTTCTTCCATACAGGTTGGCAACTGCACCTTTACAGGCGATGAAATTCAAATGTATTTTTCGCTTAAATCTCCATATTTTGAATTCGAGAATTTCGAGGACAGGATTCGCATCATATGCAAAGGCAATGGACACGGTCTCGGTTTAAGCATATTCGGAGCCACTCAAATGGCAGAAAAAGGCAGTACATATAAGGACATTTTAAGTTATTATTACACAGGTGTAACCATAGAAAAATAATCCACAAGTATATTTTCCCTTTCTAAGGTCAAACTATTAGTATCTGAAAAAATTAGAAAGGAAGATGATATTATGGCTTATAAAAAGAGTATTTTTAAGGACAAAACAGTTGTTGCATTATCAGCAATTAGTATCATTGCCGCAGCTGCACTAATAGGAGGAATCGCTATGGATTCCGCTGGGGACAATAATACCGGCAATCAGGAGAACATTGTGGATTTAAATGAATCAGATACAACCGGCAGCATGGCCGACAATAACAGCAGACGCTACTATGAGCAGGAAACAGAGCCTGCCACAGAGCCACAGTCGACTACAATAATTCCGGAGGAAACCTCAGAGCTTGCCGATGTAGAAACAGAAGCTTCAGATGGAAATTCCGAATTTGCAGTCAACGCTCCTGCCAGCTCACTTAATTTCACTATGGACAGCATACTTTCCTGGCCGGTGGACGGAAACATTGTAATTGACTACGATATGGAAAATACAATTTATTTCCCAACCTTGGAGCTTTATAAATGCTCCGATGCAATTTGTATTCAAAGCGAGGTTGGCACTCCAGTCTACGCATCCGCAAATTGTGTTGTAAGGGAAATTTCTTCAAACGATGAAATAGGTTCATATGTTGTTGTTGATTTAGGAAATGATTACGCTCTAACCTATGGTCAATTAAAGGATATTGTTGTAGAGACAGATGATACTTTAGAAAGCGGCGACCTTATAGGGTATATTAATGAGCCAACAGCTTATTATACTGTAGAGGGTCCGAATCTTTATCTTAAGCTTACAGAAAATGACAACCCTGTCAATCCTTTGGATTACCTGAATTATGAATAGGACAAGCACATTTTGAGATACTATTTAATATACTAAGGTATATTTAAAAGTTCGCAAAACGGGCTTTCCTACACGAGTAATCGTTTTTAACCTTTCAAGCCCTTTGCTTCATTCATATATTTGTGATAGCGCTAAGCACAAAAAGCCCCCGCAGCCCGCGAGGGCTTTACATACGTCAGGCAGGTTCGCAGCATTTGCTGCTCACTGATGCGACATTCGTCGCATAAAAAAAGCGGTAAAAAAGCTCTGAAAATCTTGCAAGCAATTTTTCAGAGCTCTTTTACCGCTTTTTTTGCCCGACTCATTGTTATATCACATGATTGCTACATATTTATACATAAGGATGAAGTGGCAAATGCTTCCTGCCATCACAAACAGGTGAAATATTTCGTGTGAACCAAAATACTTATGTTTCTGGTTAAATACCTTAAGCTTCAATGCATATATGATACCACCAATTGTATAGATTATTCCGCCGGCCAGCAGCCATAAGAATGCCGGTCCTTTAAGACCATTTACAATCTGGGAAAACGCCAGAACACAAATCCATCCCATCGCTATATACAGCACTGAAGAAAACCATTTAGGACAATTAATCCAAAAGCCTTTAATAACAATTCCGACAA
>CAYWDL010000029.1:0-14218 GCA_964457015.1 uncultured Roseburia sp.
GACATGCTTGGCGAAAAAGCTGATATTATCGTAAGATTTCAGGGAGGAAGCAATGCTGGTCATACAATCAAGAATAAGTATGGTAAGTTTGCGTTACACATCCTTCCATCAGGTATATTCTACGATCATACTACCAGCATTATAGGAAATGGTGTTGCTTTAAATATACCTGATTTGATTAATGAACTTAATGAAGTAGTATCAAAGGGTGTGCCTATGCCAAAGATTTTAGTATCTGATAGAGCACAGATTGTTATGCCATACCATCAGCTTTTTGATGCTTGTGAGGAAGAAAGACTTGGCGGCAAGGCTTTCGGCTCAACAAAGTCAGGAATTGCTCCATTTTATTCAGATAAATATTCTAAGATTGGTTTCCAGGTTTCAGAGCTTTTTGATGAGGAGGTTCTCGCTGAAAAGGTTGAAAGAGTTTGTGAGTTGAAGAACATTATCTTACAGCATTTGTATCAAAAGGACCCAATCGATAAGAATGAGTTATTAGATACATTACATAACTACAGAGATATGATTGCCCCATTTGTTGCAGATACAGCGGTAGTTATTCGTGAAGCATTAAAGGAGAATAAGACAGTTCTTCTTGAAGGACAGCTTGGTACTTTGAAGGATACAGATTTTGGTATTTATCCAATGGTAACTTCTTCATCAACACTTGCAGGCTACGGTGCTGTAGGTGCTGGTATACCACCATATGAGATTAAGGATATTGTGGCAGTATGTAAGGCATACTCAAGTGCAGTTGGTGCCGGTGCATTCGTAAGCGAAATCTTTGGAGAAGAAGCAGATGAGCTTAGAAAGCGCGGTGGTGACGGCGGTGAGTTCGGTGCTACAACAGGTCGTCCTAGAAGAATGGGATGGTTTGATGCTGTTGCTTCAAGATATGGTGTTAAGATGCAGGGTGCTACAGAGGTTGCTTTAACAGTAATCGACGTACTTGGATATCTTGAAGAGCTTCCTGTATGTGTTGGTTATGAAATCGACGGTGAGGTTACAAAGGAATTCCCCAATACTACAAAGCTTGCAAAGGCTAAGCCTGTGTACGAGGTTCTTCCAGGTTGGAAGGAAGATATAAGTGGTATCAAAGAATACGATAAGCTTCCAGAGAATTGTAGAAAGTACATTGAGTTTATTGAAAAGGAAATCGGTGTTAGGATTTCAATGGTTTCTAATGGACCAAGCAGAGAGGATATCATCTACAGATAAAAATTTGTCGCAAGCGACAAATGCGCTGTTTACGGCGTATACGAGTTTGCAAGCAAACTCGGTGGGAGACAAAATATTAAGGCTTTTGTGGAGATGTATACCACAAAGGCCTTTACTTGCCTAAAGAAAACTATGATAATAGGAGGTGTTTTATGTTAAACAGCAAATTGTTTGACCATACAATTTTAAAGCCGGACGCGTCAAAGGCAGCAGTGGAAAAGGTTTGCAGAGAGGCTCGTGAGCATAATTTTGCATCTGTTTGCGTGAATCAGTACAGAACGAAGCTGGTGGCTGATTTACTTAAGGGAAGTGATGTTAAGGTATGTACTGTTGTGGGATTTCCTTTGGGAGCGGTGTCTACAGATGTAAAGGTGTTTGAGACAAAGGCAGCTTTGACTGATGGTGCTACTGAGATTGATATGGTTATCAATGTTGGAGCTATGAAGGATGCAGATTATGAGTATGTGGAAAATGATATTAGAAAGGTTAAAGAAGCATGTGGCGCTGCTACATTGAAGGTTATTATCGAGACATGCCTTTTAACTGATGAGGAAAAAGTAAAAGCCTGCCAGCTTTCCATGAAAGCGGGAGCAGACTTTGTGAAAACTTCTACAGGCTTTAGCACCGGTGGAGCTACGGCCAATGATGTTGCCCTTATGAGAAGTACCGTGGGGGATGTGTGTCAGGTGAAGGCATCAGGTGGTATACGTGATGCGGCTACTGCAAAGGCTATGGTTGCTGCAGGTGCTGACAGACTTGGGACAAGCGCCACGGTTAGCATTATTTCGTAGTATCGTTGTTATCAGCTGTTTGCTGTAATTCTTCTTTTTTTGCATTCTTTTCTGCGATGCTCTTAATGAGGTCGTAGGTGTGAAAAATGACAAAAAGTAATACAGGTAAGATAACTGAGGCTACCAGCGCACCCATGAATAATGTGTTGCTGTTTGGTGTGCCTGAGATGGCGGCTACAAGTGTAATAATATATAAGCCAACAAGTATGGCTATTGTTATTAGCGCTAAAATACGTTTCATAAATATGTATCCTTTCAAGAGTATGTTTATAAAATGATGATAACATACAGGATATATTTTGCCAAGTAAATTTTGGAATTGTAAATATTTATAGAATATGTTATAATGACTTATTGATTGACAAATTTTGACACGATATGTGTACATCGGAATGGAGGACAATGATGGAAAATCAGAACGAAAAAAATCACACTTTACTTGAGACATGGAGAGGTCTTGCTTATGCATCACAGAAGAGCCAGAGAGAAAGCGATATGTTCTGGGCAAATTATTTCAATCTTGAAAAAGGTATTTACGAGCAGATTTTAGCTGAGCCTGAGAATGTTGTGACAGGTACAGTTAAAGAGCTTGCTGAAAAATATAATGTAGAACTTCTTATTATGGTTGGTTTCCTCGACGGTATCAATGATTCTTTGAAGAATCCTAATCCAATCGAAGAAATGACAGAGGATACAGAGGTTAATTTAGGTTATGACATTGAGCTTTTGTACAAGAATATGGTTGAAGCAAGAGCTGAATGGTTATATACATTAGAGGCATGGGATAATCTTATTCCTGATGAAAACAGAAGAAAAGAGCTTTATAAGGAACAGAAGAATGCTCATACTGTTGTTAAGGATAAGAAGATTGGCAGAAATGAGCCTTGTCCATGCGGTTCAGGTAAGAAGTATAAGTTCTGTTGCGGTAGATAGTTATTGATTTGTCTTTAGGTTGGGTGTTTTGGATTTATGCAATATAGATTGTTTGGAAAGACCGGTCTTATGGTGTCAGCGCTGGGCGTTGGAACAAAGAAGCTTCCTAATGCTGTTGGCAGTGATGGAAGAATAGCGGTTGATCAAGAAAAAACTATAAGTATTATAAGAAAAGCCATAGATAATGGTGTCAATTATATTGATACGGCATATTCATATTATGATGGAGATGCGGAGAGAGTCGTTGGCAAGGCGCTTCTTGATGGCTATAGGGAACGTACTTATATTGCAACAAAATGTCCACTTTGGCTGATTCGCAGTCCTGAAGATTTTGACAGGATTCTGAATGAGCAGCTTGAGCGTTTGCAGGTTCAATATATTGATTTTTATATGTTTCATTCAATGAATTCGTTGAATTGGAATGATGTTATTTTATCCTACAGGTTGTTGGATAAGATGGACGAGGCTAAACGCGCAGGTAAGATAAAGCATGTAGGCTTCACATTTCATGATAATTATGATATGTTTGATACTGCACTTAGAATTTATAACTGGGATTTTTGCCAGATACAGATGAATTATCTGAATTTCGATAAAGAAGCCACCTATGAGGGAATGCAGCTTGCCTATAGCAAGGATGTTGCTGTTGTTGTTATGGAGGTCTTAGGTGGTGGTAAGCTTGCTAATCCCCCTGTAAATGTAGCTAATACATTATGGGATATGAAGTCAGCGGTAGAATGGGCTTATGATTTTATATGGGATAAAAAGGAAGTAAGCGTGGCACTTTCGGGAGCCGAGAATTTAGAACAGTTGGAGGAACATATAGAGAATGCCGCAAGGTCATATACGGGTATGTTGTTTCCAAAGGAAGAGGAAATGCTTGAAAAAGCAAAATTGATTTACGATACAGTGCCATTGGTGAACTGCAATAAATGCTCGTATTGTATGCCATGTCCATTGGGTATAAATATTCCAAGAATATTAGATGCTTACAATCAGCTGGCCATTAAGGGAAAAGATGAGGCGTTGAAAATGTATTCAACCAACAAAATTAAGGCTGATCAATGTAAAAAATGTAAAGCTTGTGAAAGATTATGCCCAAACAAGGTGAAAATAAGTGATATGATGACACAGATAGATAAAATATTTTCTGAGATTGTTTAGCATAAATTTAGGAAAGGTATTTTAGATGAAAAAGAAGTTATTGTTCATATTTAATGCAAAATCGGGTAAAGCAAGGATAAAGAATTATCTAGGAGATATCATAGACATCTTTGTAAAAGAAGGTTACAGAGTGGAGACGCATCCAACACAGTCCTCGGGAGATGCAAGGAAAAAGGTAAAAGAGCTTGGAAGAAAGTTCGGCCTTGTTGTATGTAGCGGCGGTGACGGAACCCTTAATGAAGTTATATCAGGTGCTATGGATCTTGACAAAAAGCCTATAATAGGTTATATTCCATCAGGTTCTACCAATGATTTTGCTACTAGTATAAGGTTACCTAAGGATATTATGAGCAGCGCAAAGGTGGCTGTAAAGGGAACTCCTATGAGTGTTGATGTGGGTAGCTTTAATAATAAAAATTTCATATATATTGCAGCGTTTGGTGTGTTTACAGCTGTTTCGTACCAGACTTCACAGACATTGAAGAATGCGTTGGGTCACACTGCCTATCTGATAGAAGGTATGAGGAACATATCTGATTTTAATAAGTCGTATCATATGAAAATCCGTTTTAACGGGAAAGAGATTGAGGATGATTTTATATTTGGGATGATTACGAATGCAAATTCAGTTGGTGGTTTTCAGAATATTACCGGTAATAATATAGATTTGTGTGATGGATTATTTGAAGTAACACTTATAAAAGCTGTTAAGAATGCAGTTGAGCTTGAGAGTGTTCTGGAAGCATTGGTTAATACAAAGAAAAAGAGCGATAGTGTGTACAGATTTAAGACATCATCTCTTGTTGTATCATCATCGGAGGAGGTCGCATGGGTTCTGGATGGCGAAAGCGGTGGAAGTCATAAACGAGTGAAGATTGTAAATCATCAGAAAGCAGTTAGAATTATGTCCGGAATAAAGAGGACAAAGAATTAAAAATAATTATTATGACGTACAAGGGACAAAGGAAGGATAGCCTTATGAACGAAGAAAAGTTTTTAGAATGCCTAAAGCAACTTGTAGAATTGGGAAATCAGAAAAAAGGTGTGCTGGAGGTATCGGATATTGATGGCCTTTTTAAAGGTTTTGAGATGACGACAGAACAGATGGAATCTGTTTACCAGTACCTTGAAGACAATAAGATAGATGTAATGGCCACTTTAGTTGAAGATCCTAGTGACGAAGACCTTATGTTGGAACCGACAGAAGAGGATTTTGACATGGAAGAAAATATTGACTTAGAGGCAATTGACTTACTGGAGGGAATTGGAACAGAGGACCCTGTAAGAATGTATTTGAAGGAAATCGGTACAGTTCCGCTTTTATCAGCTGAGGAAGAGCTCAGACTGGCAAAAAGAAAGGCTGAAGGTGATGTTGCAGCTAAGGAACGCCTTATCGAAGCAAACTTAAGACTTGTAGTAAGTATTGCAAAGAGATATACAGGTAGAGGCATGAGCTTTCTTGATTTGGTTCAGGAAGGTAATTTAGGTTTGATTAAGGGCGTTGAGAAGTTTGATTCTGAAAAGGGTTTCAAACTCAGCACTTATGCTACATGGTGGATTAGACAGTCCGTAACAAGAGCCCTCGCTGATCAGGCAAGAACAATTCGTGTGCCTGTTCATATGGTTGAGACTATTAACAGAATGTCTAAGATGCAGAGAAAGCTTACTCTTGAGCTGGGTTACGAGCCTACAACTAAGGAATTGGCAGAAGCACTTGGAATGACAGAGGAAAAGGTTCTTGAGATTATGCAGATTGCAAGGGAACCGGCTTCTTTGGAAACTCCTATTGGTGAAGAGGACGATTCAAACTTAGGCGATTTCGTAGCTGATAACAATACAGTAACTCCTGAACAGAATATAGAATCTGTAATGCTTAGGGAGCATATTGATATATTGTTAGAGGATTTGAAGGATAGAGAAAAGCAGGTTATTATTCTTAGATTTGGTCTTGAAGATGGACATCCAAGAACATTGGAGGAAGTTGGCAAGGAATTCAATGTAACCCGTGAGCGTATTAGACAGATTGAAGCTAAGGCGTTACGCAAGTTACGAAATCCTGTAAGAAGCAAGAAAATCAAGGATTTCCTGAATTAGTTAGAGGATAACTTAGGGGGCTGTTGCAGCATTGCAGCAGCCCTTGATTACATATAGGTATTGTTGGTGATTGGAGGCAAATATGACAAAGTTAGAACTGGTGAGAAGCTTAATGGAAAAAAGGAGCATAGACGCTTATATGGTTGTCAGTGATGATTATCATAATTCGGAATATGTTGGAGATTATTTCAAGGTAAGAGAATATTTATCGGGTTTTACCGGTTCGGCCGGTACATTGCTTGTGACAATGGACAAGGCTGGCTTGTGGACTGATGGCAGATATTATGTTCAGGCAGAAAAGCAGCTTGAGGGAACTGGAATAGAGTTATTCAAGTCGGGTATGTCGGGAGTTCCTACAATAGAGGAATTTATTGCAAGCAACCTTGAGGAGAGGGATGTATTGTGTGTTGATGGCAGAACATTAAGCTATGAGCAGGGCAATAAGATGAATGAATTTCTTGAGGCCCATAATATGTCAATGTTCTATGATGTTGATTTGGTTTCAAAATACTGGGAGGAAAGACCGGCAATGTCCTGTGAGAAGGCCTACAGCATTGATGTAAAGTATACAGGCCAGTCCAGAGAGGAAAAGCTGGCAGCTCTTAGGTGCAAGATAAAGGAAAACAATTGTGAGGTTATGGTATTAGCATCGCTTGATGATATTTGCTGGCTTCTAAATATTCGTGGCAATGACGTGGAATATAATCCGGTTGTATTGTCTTATATGATTGTAACTTTGGACAAATGCATATTGTATGTGGGCGAAAATGTAATTAGCGATGAATTGAAGATGGAGCTGAAGGATATTCAGGTTAAGAATTATATGGATATCTATGAGGACATAAAGAAGCTTAAGGAAGTAGTGGTGTATGACAAAAAGATAATGTTTGATGGCAAAAAGACCAATTACGCCATCGGAAAAGTTCTTATGGGATATGAGGATACCAAGCTTATTGAAAATCCAACAACATTTATGAAAGCCATAAAGAACCCTGTGGAGATTAATAACATTAGGGAAGCACACATTATGGATGGTGTTGCGTTGACTAAGTTTATGTGCTATGTGAAAAAGCAGGGAAACTCAGTTAAGGAAAATGAATATGAGCTTGGTAAGCTTGTGGCTGAATACAGGAGCAGGAATGAAGGATATATGGGCGAGAGCTTTGCGCCTATAGTTGCATTTGGGGCAAATGGCGCAATGTGTCATTATGAGGCGACAGAAAGCGCTTGTAGTGCTGTGGATGGTAATGGATTCCTCTTGTTCGATACAGGCGGACAGTATTTGAAGGGAACAACTGACGTTACAAGAACAATAGCCATTGGTCAGGTTTCACCGATTATGAAAAAGCATTATACAGCTGTATTGAAGGGCAATCTTCGTCTTGGTAATGCAAGATTTCCAAAGGGGGTAAGAGGAATCAATCTTGATGTGCTGGCAAGGGAAGCATTGTGGGAGATTGGACTTGATTACAATCATGGTACAGGTCATGGAGTTGGTTATTTCCTGAATGTGCATGAAGGTCCAAATAGTATCCGTTACCGCGGAAATGATACAGTAGTATTTGAGGAGGGTATGGTTACCTCCAATGAGCCGGGATATTATCAGGCCGGTTATTATGGCATCAGACTTGAAAATCTTATTCTTTGTAAGGAGCTTTGTGAAACTGAATATGGTCAGTTTATGGAATTTGAGACATTGACATTTGTTCCATTTGATTTGGATTGTATAGATGAGGCTATGCTCAATGATAAAGAGAAAGCTTTGCTTAATAATTATCATAATGAAGTGTACAAAAAGATAAGCCCATATCTTGAAGAGGAAGAAAGAGAATGGCTTAAGGAGGCAACAAGAAAGCTATGATAATTAGTTTTAAAGATAATCAGTTGCTTGATAAGGATAATGTGGTGGTTGTAGAAGAAAACCATTATAGAATCAATGTTATAAATGCCGGAGAGTATAATCTTAGAGTTTGTGCCGGTGATGAAGAGGACGATGGCGATGTAAGTGTGCATGTGACTATAAATGGTCAGGAAGCAGAGTCTATCTGGGTATATGACCGAAGCATAAGCGAGAAAGTATACAAGGTTACGTCAACTGATGGATATATTGATATTAAGTTCGCTGGAAAGTATGTGTGTATTCAAAGAATTGACATTGGTGAAAGGATTACGGAGCTTCCGACATTAGCAGGAGCGTCAGATGTTAAGATGATATTTGGCAAGGCGTATGCTTATGTTGAACTTGTATGGAATACAACCAGTGAAAAATGTATGATTACAAAAACATTTATTGACTCGGAGGAAGAGCCGAAGCAGCTTAAGGCTCATGGTACGGGATATATTGATGAGGATGCGGTTCTTGGAGAGACCTACGAGTATCAGGTTCGTGTAGTGGATTCTATGAAATTTGACGGTGAGAATTCCAATAAAGTGAGAATTACCATTAAGGATAATTCCAAGGAGCCTATAAATGTTGATTGTTTAAAGGTGGAAAAACATGAGGAGTCCAGTGTTAGCATTGGCTTTACAAAAAGTATGGACCAGGTGTTTTATAAGATATATATGAAGCCTGAGCTGGGAAATATGAAGCTTGTTGACATAGTGGATATACATAAGGGTCAGCCTGTTATTCGTCATAATCCTGCATTGGAAAACAGCAGCAGAGTACCAAATGAGGTTGCGATGGTTGATGGAAGGATAATTTTTACGGATAATAATGTATGTACCGACAGAGTGTATACATATGGTGTGGAGGCTGTGTGCTTAGGTGGAGTGTCTGATATGGCAACGGTGGTGACTGATATCGTGGCACCCAGGCGTAGAAGGCAGATGGAGAGACTTGACCGAGGTGCAGTAGCCGTGAAAGTCAAAGAAGGTATTTTTGTCAGCTGGCGTCTGTGCGCTGATGAATATGATAATAATGCTGCCTTTAATTTATATTATGAGGGACAAAGACTTAATGATGAATTGTTATCCGGCGCAACTAATTATCTGGTGCCTGATACAAGTATACAGGCAGACTCACAGATTGAAGTAAGAATGGTTGTAGATGGTGTTGAGGAGCAAGCAGGGTATATGGCAAGGGTATGGATGAATAATTTCCTTGATATTCCTATCAATAAGCCTGACGCATATACTACACCGGATGGCAAAACATATGAATACACCGCGAATGATGCATCTGTAGCTGATTTGGATGGCGACGGAGAATATGAGATTGTATTAAAGTGGGATTGCAATGGTAAGGATAATGCTCATAAGGGCTATTCGGGAGAAGTGTATATTGATGGATATAAGCTTGACGGAACGCAGCTGTTTAGAATAGCATTGGGTAAAAATATCAGATGTGGCGCTCATTATACACAATTTCTTGTATATGATTTCGATGGTGATGGAAAAGCGGAAATCATTGTAAAGACTGCCGATGGTACGGTGGATGGCCTTGGAAGGGTTATCGGCGACGCTGATGCTGATTATAGAAATGCAGATGGCTATATTATAGAAGGTCCGGAGTATCTATCCTTGTTTAGTGGTGAAAATGGTCAGCTTCTTGATACTGTGGATTATGACCCGGCAAGGGGCAATGTTTCGGATTATGGTGATTCATGGGGAAATAGGGTTGACCGCTTCCTTGCGTGTGTTGCATACCTTGATGGCATTCATCCCAGTGCAGTAATGTGCCGAGGATATTATGACAGAGGACGTCCGACTAATCTTGTTGCCTATGATGTGACAGATGATAAGAAGCTTAAGAAGAGGTGGAAATTTAGAGCGGACAGTACACAAAATATCAGCTATACCAATCAGGGCTTTCACAATCTGGCCGTAGCAGATGTAGATGGTGATGGCTGTGACGAGGTAGTATATGGTGCCTGTGTCATTGACCATGATGGAACACCTTTGTACAGTACCAAGCTGGGTCATGGTGATGCTATGCATTTAGGCAGATTTACACCGGATTCCGTAGGCTTTGACTACTTCGGTATTCATGAGGACAGTGACTGTCCATATGGTATAGAGGCGCGAAATGCTGGAACCGGCCAGATTACCTTTGGCAGATTTACCGGACGTGATACAACCAGAGGCATAACTGCGAAGATTGACCCAAGATATAGGGGGAATCAGATGTGGGCGTATGTGGATGGTTTGTATAATTATGCAGACGGAAGCTTGATAACAGAGAATAAGCCTGCTTCAGCTAACTTTGCCATATGGTGGGATGGAGACCTGCTTCGTGAGCTGTTTGACCATGATTGGTACGGCTACGAGACCAATGTTGGAATTCCTAAAATATATAAATGGGATTATGAGCAGGAGAAGCTGGATATCATTTTTAGTACGGATAATGTACTGACAAATAATGGCACAAAGGGAAATCCTTGTCTGCAAGCGAGTATATTCGGTGACTGGAGAGAGGAGCTGATACTTCGAGGCAAGGACAGCACGTTCATTAGAGTGTATACCACAACTGATTTAACAGAGCATAGATTTTATACGTTTATGCATGATTATGTGTATCGTCTTGGAATTGCGTGGCAAAATACAGCCTATAATCAACCGCCTCATACAAGCTTTTACATTGGTCCTGATATGAAGAAGCTTCCAAGGGCTGAAGCATATTTTGTATAAATGTGAAAAAAATGTAAAAAATATAAATTATTCTTTAATTTGTGGCGTTTCTATGTTAGAATAGAAAGGGTGTGTGGCGGCAATATCATACATCGAAATGGAGGAATATAAATGTCAGAGAATAAAGAGTATTTAGAAAATGAAATTGATATAGATGAAGCTGTAAATGATGAGAATGTTAATGATGAGAATGATATCGAATTTATCGATTACGATATTGATAATGTAAAGGCTGATAAGAGCAATGATACATTGGATTTGGAAGCCAAGCAGAAGGTTGATGTTAAGGCAGAGGTTATCAGCTGGATAAAGATGGTGTTAGTGGCTGTGGTTGCAGCGTTTATTATCAATCAGTTTATTATTATCAATGCTACTGTGCCTACAGGCTCTATGGAGAATACTATTTTGGCAGAGGACAGAGTCATAGGACTTAGACTTTCCTATATGTTCAGTGACCCACAGCGTGGTGATATAGTAGTGTTCAAGTTTCCTTTAGATGAGAAGTTGAATTATATCAAGAGAATTATTGGATTGCCGGGTGAGACTGTTAGAATTGAAGATTCAAAGGTTTATATCTATGATACAGAGACTGGCGAATTGAAGGAAGAGCTTCAGGAGGATTATCTTAAGGAAGAATGGATAGTTATGAATAACGGTTACGAATTTGTAATTCCTGAAGACAGATATCTTATGATTGGTGATAACAGAAACCATTCCGCTGATGCCAGAGATTGGCAGACAAAGGTAGAGATGTATCCGGATGTATATGGTACAGACGAGAATATTATCTACGTTCATAAGGATAAGATATTAGGAAAGGCATATTTTGCATATTGGAGTCAGGGCAAACCAACAATCAACTGGATTGCAGATTAGAGCCTCCAATAATCAAGCTGTTGTTTAATATTGAAACCATGGTGCGAATACATAGTGAAAGCTATTGTGTTCGCACTATTTACGTGTAGGAGTATTTTGCTGTATCCGTTTTCCTTAAGATGATTTACAGTATGATACAGAGTCTCGCGACCGTATCCAAATCCTCTGTATGCCATTGCTACCTCAACATCATGAATCAAAGCATAATCCCCTGAGGTTTCAACCTGACAGGAGCCCACATAATCATCGCCTAAGAATGTGTCTAAGGTAAGGCAAGTATCATTGTCCCCGATTTCATAATCAAGGCTGTCAGGAATATTGTTCCAAATATGGGAAATATTATATTGCATAAGATACTCACTATGGGAAAAATTCAGGTTGAAATGTGTTTGTAACGAGCCTGCATCGGTAGTCCCATTCTCCATAATGATATATTGATTATACAAATGAAACTTATCTAAATAATATTTTAATTCCGAATAAATCAATTGAAAAAGATCACAGCTTGAAGAAACTAAGTCATCTGCCATATGAAAATATATCTCGCAGGATGCAGCGTCAGGAATAAATACTGATAATGTGGCAACCAATTCTTTCTCTTCATAAAGCATATAAAAGCAAGGAAAATTCTCGTAGAAATTCATATCATTTTCTAAGAAGGAAATTCCGCTGTTAAAATTATTACTATTAATAAATTGTTCTATTTCCGCCAGCTGTGTGGCTGACAGAGATGAGTAGCTTTTTAATTCCATTGGTATGATTCCTTTGCTTTTTCTCTATTATATATTTGCGATTAGGGATTGTCAAAAACAAAATAAACTATTTTATTATGCTAATAAAGCAGTTGAAAAGGTGGTATATTTAGTGTAAAATACAAATATCTTTAAATATGGAGGTGGGAATATGGATAAAGAAGTCATTCTATGGTTAGTACTCTTTATAGTGTTTCTAGTTGTGGAAGTGATAACGGTGTCGTTGACATGTATATGGTTTGCTGCTGGCGCATTGATTGCATTGATATTAGCATTATTTAATGTTCCGATAGTGGTACAGGTTATAGTGTTTGCCATAGTGTCGATAGTTCTTATGATATTTACAAAGCCAATATTATCTAAGAAGCTGTTGGCAAACAGAGAGAAGACCAATTATGAAAGTGCTATAGGACAGAACGTAAAGGTAACAGAGCAGATAAACAATATAGAAAATAAGGGTACTGTTATTTTAAATGGACTTGAATGGACTGCAAGAAGCGTGGATGACCGTATTATTGAGGCCGGGGCCATTGTTGAGGTTGTCAAAATCAAGGGCGTTAAAGTAATAGTAAAAAAATAAGAGAAAGAAAGAGGTAACAAAAATGAATGGAGCAGTAATTGCAATAGTAGCTTTACTTATTATTCTTTTAATAGTATTAGCATCATGTATTAAAATCGTACCACAGGCAGAAGCGTACGTAGTAGAAAGATTAGGTGGATATCAGGCAACGTGGGGTGTTGGTATTCATTTGAAAATGCCAATTATTGATAAGATTGCAAGAAGGGTAATCTTAAAGGAACAGGTAGTTGATTTCGCACCACAGCCGGTTATCACAAAGGATAATGTAACAATGAGAATCGACACAGTTGTATTCTTCCAGATTACAGACCCTAAGCTTTTTGCTTATGGTGTTGAAAATCCAATTATGGCTATTGAAAATCTTACAGCAACAACACTTAGAAATATCATTGGTGATTTGGAGCTTGATGAAACACTTACATCAAGAGAAGTTATCAATACAAAGATGAGATCTTCACTTGATATTGCTACAGACCCTTGGGGTATCAAGGTTAACAGAGTGGAGCTTAAGAATATTATTCCTCCGGCAGCTATTCAGGATGCAATGGAGAAGCAGATGAAGGCTGAAAGAGAGCGAAGAGAAGCAATTCTTATTGCAGAAGGTGAGAAGAAATCTACAATCCTTGTTGCAGAAGGTAAGAAGGAATCAGCAATTCTTGATGCTGAGGCTGAAAAGCAGGCACAGATTCTTAGAGCTGAGGCAAAGAGAGAAGCTATGATTAAGGAAGCAGAAGGTCAGGCAGAAGCAATTCTTGCTGTTCAGAGAGCTAATGCAGAGGGTATCAGATTTATCAAGGAAGCAGGCGCTGATGAAGCAGTTATTAAGTTAAAGAGTCTTGAAGCATTTGCAAAGGCTGCTGACGGTAAAGCGACAAAGATTATTATCCCTTCAGAGATTCAGGGAGTTGCAGGACTTGTACAGTCCGTTACAGAGATTGCTAAGAACGAATAAGAAATATATAAATGAAGCTGAAAACGGTGGGCTATTAATAGGTCCGCCGTTTATTTACATTAGTCATCGGGTGTCAGATAAAAAAATAAAAAAAGCGTTGACAGTTAGTTGGATTTATGGTATTATACCTAAGCATTGAAAAATGACTTGCGCGAGTGGCTCAGCGGTGGAGCACCTCCTTGCCAAGGAGGGGGTCGCGGGTTCGATCCCCGTCTCGCGCTCTAACACA
>CAYWDL010000030.1:0-14164 GCA_964457015.1 uncultured Roseburia sp.
CTGTGTTAATTGTATTATTTGTCATGATTATCCTCCTTTCAAAACGGGTTAATAGTTTCTTCGATTAAGTATATCGGCATTAAAATAAAAAATCAATATACCTGTGGTTAAAAAAATAAGGTCATTAAAATTGCAATAATTATTAGATTAAGGTCATTGAAAATGTTGAAAATACAAAAATAAGGTCATTAAAAATGTTGAATATATTTGTGGAATAGTATATAATAGTGATATATGATTAAATAGGTGGTGTTATTATGAAACGTTTATTGATGGATGAACTTATAAAATGGAAAGAAAAAAGAAATCATAAGCCGTTAATTATTCATGGGGCTCGACAGGTAGGAAAGACGTGGCTTATGAAGGAATTTGGCAAAACGTATTTTGAAGATTATATTTATATAAACTTTGAGAATAATGAACATATGAAGAATGCTTTTGAGATGGATTACGATATTAAAAGAATTTTGATGGCAATAAAGATTGATAGTGGAAAGAATATTTCGCCAGAAAAAACATTGTTAATATTTGATGAAATTCAGGAAGTTCCAAAGGCAATGACAGCTTTGAAATATTTTTCTGAAAATGCTCCGGAATATTATATTATTGCAGCGGGCTCGTTATTGGGAATGTCATTACATACAGGAACGTCGTTCCCTGTTGGTAAAGTTGAGTTTATGAATTTGTATCCTCTTAGCTATTATGAATTCCTTATGGCAATGCAGGAGAATGGTTTATGTGAGTTATTGTCAAGTAATAAATATGATTTGGTAAACTCATTTTCGGGTAGGTATATTGATTGGATGCGAAAGTATTATTATATAGGTGGGATGCCTGAAGTGGTTCAAACTTTTCTGGACACCGAAGATATGAAAGAGGTGAGACGAGTTCAGAAAAATCTTCTTCTATATTATGAAAATGATTTTTCTAAACATGCACCAAAGGAGCAACTACCAAGAATTCAAATGGTTTGGAATTCTATTCCGGCTCAGTTGGCAAAAGAAAATAGAAAGTTTATATATGGTGTAATTCGAGAAGGAGCACGAGCAAAAGATTATGAAATTGCTATTCAGTGGCTTATGGATTATGGGTTAACATATAAAAGTTATCGTGTAAAAAAGCCACATATGCCATTGATATCATATATGGAACAATCATCGTTTAAACTATTTATGTTGGATATAGGATTATTGGTTGCAAAAGCTAATCTCTCGGCAAAGACATTACTTGAAGGTTCAAGAATATTCACGGAATTTAAAGGTGCGCTTACAGAACAATTTGTAGCACAGCAGCTTGTTTCAAATGGTATGGAATTATATTATTATTCTACAGAAAACTCATCAGGGGAAATAGATTTTATAATTCAGTATGAGGATTATATTATTCCTATCGAAGTTAAAGCAGAGGAAAATTTGAGAGCGCAAAGTCTAAAAGCATTTAGTAATAAATATATGCCTGAGATTGCACTTCGTTCATCAATGTCTGATTATAGAGAACAAGATTGGATGATAAATGTTCCATTGTATTTGTTATCTGAATATATTAAGAATTTATAAATGCACATAATAAGAGCCCCGCAAGAGAGCGTATCATCTTGTGGGGCTCTTATAGAAAGTGAGGAATGATATAATATATATCATTTTGTGGTTGTCTTTGTAACTGTTCTAAGCACTATATTCTCTATGTTTAGCGTTGAAAACTGTTTGTAACTGACTTTTTGAATTGTATGTTTGAACAAAATATTCAGCTGTATGATATTCTTCCATAGCTTTTTCTAAAGTATTGGCAAAGCTTGAATTCTGAGGCTTGCTTACATAACTTTCTATTTCTCTTTTTTTATCACGCTTAACATTAGGGGCTATAGTAACTATTTGTATCGGGGTAACATTGAAATTCGTGTAAAATCCGTTTACTGCAATAATCCCTCCCTGGCTGCATATTTCAATTGTAACCTAAAACAAATTGTTATTTATATTCATTATATCGACATAATGATAAATTTACTTTAGTTATTTTTTTCTTAATTCCCAAAATGCAACTGCACTGGCTGCGGCAACATTTAAGGAGTCTACACCGTGAGCCATAGGGATGAGCACAGTATAGTCGCAGGTATCAATTGTGGTTTGCAACAAGCCTTCACCTTCAGAACCAAGGATGATGGCAAGCTTATCCTCGCGCTTTAATCCTTCGTAATCAATCGATACAGAATCTTCTTTAAGTGCCATTGCGGCAGTTGTAAAGCCAAGATTTTTAAGTTCATTTACATAGGAACCATCAGCATTCACATCGTTTTCATTTCCAACAAATGTCCAAGGAATCTGAAAAACAGTGCCCATGCTTACCCTTATTGCACGTCGATATAGCGGATTGCTACATGTGGATGTGAGAAGAACAGCTTCTATGCCAAGTGCGGCAGCAGAGCGGAATATGGCACCAACATTTGTAGGGTTCATAACATTTTCAAGGACAGCAATACGACTTTTTCCTTCGCATACCTCCTCTAATGAAAGCAGCTTTGGTCTACGCATAGCGCATAACATACCACGAGTCAACTTAAAGCCGGTAAGCTGTGTCAGTACATCAAATGGCGCTGTGTATACGGGAATGTTGCTATACTTTTCAAAAATATCCTTTGCCTGGGTGTCGATGTGTTTATCTTCTAGTAACATGGATATAGGCTCGAAGCCGGCATCAAGTGCACGTTCCACAACCTTTGGACTTTCTGCGATAAATATGCCTTTTTCAGGCTCATGTCGATTGATAAGCTGGTTTTCGGTAAGTCTTGCATATATGTCAAGCTCTGGGGCGTTGAAATCTGTTATTTGTATTATATTTTTCACACTAATCCTCCTTATAATTTGTTTTGACATTGGTATTATAAAGAATTAATATAAGGGTGTCAAAAATTTTTTTAAAAAATGAACCAAATGAATTTTTGATTCGTATATGAGTATGTAACAAATAAAAGCAGAATCTGCAAAAATGATTATAAAATTAAAGAGAGTTGAAAATGGAAGAGAAGATTAAAGTCTATGGTCCGAGGCTCTTTGGTTTGTGCATGACCCTATGTAAAAATAAAGATGATGCATGGGATTTATATCAGGAAACCTGGCTGAGGGCTTATGAAAAACAGGACAAATACGATTCTTCCTATACATACGAGGGATGGCTAACCACCATATGTGTTAATAGGTATAGAGATTACTTGAGGCGGTTAAAGATTGCACCGTTTTTTGATTTGTTTCAGACAACGGAAGAAAAGGATAGGGCAATTGCTGATATCCCCGTAGAGGAAAAGGAAGATTTTAGCTATGTTCGGCAGGCAGTAGATGAGTTACCGGAAAAGTTTAGAGAGGCAGTTATATTGTTTTACTTTGAGGATAAGGATATAAGAAGAACTGCAGAAATACTTAAGGTTCCGGAAGGAACTGTAAAGACAAGACTTATGAAGGCAAGAAAAATATTGAAGGAGGTGCTTTCGGATGAATGGAATTTATAATTTTGATGGATATAGCACACCATATTTAGATGTTGAAATGCTTATGGAAAGAAAAGCACAGAAAAGAAAAAGAAGACTGATGATTTTATCAGGTATAGCAACCGTACTTATGGCGGCTATGGCAGTATTAATGCTTTATCTGATTTCAACAGTAAGTAAAACGGCATGTATACTATTGAGCACAGTTTTGTGGGTGTATATTGTTGTGGCGTTATTAATGATAGGAAGATTTGTTAGGAAGGGAGAATATTTATGACAGCAATAGGTTTTAGCTTAAGTGGAATACTTTTGATATACGTAGTGATTATGATAATTGCAACTGTATTTGTATACAGGGATGCAAAGAAAAGAAAGATGAATGGGGGGTTGTGGGGTGTTGTAGCATTCTTTGGTCCGTTCCTCATAGGTGTAATTATTTATTTGGTTTGTAGAAATCCAATAACGGATTTGCAGTGTTCAAAATGTGGGGCTTCTGTTGATAAGAACCAGAATATTTGCCCACAATGTGGAACTGATTTGTTAATAAAATGCCCGGAATGTGAGTTCCCGGTTCAAAAGGGATGGCAGTCCTGCCCAAAATGTGGCTCGACATTTCCTGAGAATTTTAGTCAGCCTATTAAAACCTATAAAAAGGAAAGTGGCGTAGGCATAATCATATTGATTGTTGGATTGGCAGTGATTTGTCTTATCTTTGTGCCATTTGTATTATTTGGCACTGCTAAGTATTCATATTCAGGATATGGTTATGAGGGAACAAACATAGGTATGTATAATATAACTGCCGAAGAATTGTCAAAAAATGAAGCTATAAAGCAATGGATTGATAAGAGTAATGACTCAAAAAAGAAATTTCATATATTGATGTCAAAGGAAAGTGATACTTGTATTGTGTATGTTAAGGATAGTGATTATTTATTGCAAAGTCAGTATTTTGAAGTCAATGAAATGGAGAATGGCAATCAGGCATGCATATACATTAATGAAAGTGAGTATGAAGATTTATATGGATATGATTTCTTTGTGATTGAGTTAGAAATTGATGAAAATACAGAGGTACTATTTAGTTTTAATGAAAATGATAAAAAAGCAGAGATTACGATGATTGATGAAGATATCAGTACTGCTTCATGGAGGGATTAGTGTATGAATAGAAATAAAGGAATTAAAGCCGCATTGGTGATACTTGTTGTGGTATGTGTTGTTGAACTTATAGTGACATTTTCATTGGCAAGCAATCTTGAGGATTTGAGATGGGAATTGAATGATGTGAGAGACCAGGTATATTATCAGGCTACATTAATAAAAGATTTGCAGGAATATGGTGTTAAAGAAGAACTGGCAGATTATTCGTTTGATATTTATCCATTGGATTGGGAAAAAGGCACTATTACATTTGAGTTTACTGTTACACCTGAAAATCTATCAGATAGTACAAGAGTGGTGATAAATAATACTTTGGAAACGGTTGAATTGGAAAGGAATGGAAGCTCATTTGTGGGAACTGTGGATTATCCTATAGATAGTAATCAGTATGAGACATCATATCACATCTACAATGGCGAGGTTTCCGAGGGTAGTGAAATAATGGATTGGATTGGTGCTTATATGATGGCCGGTAAGATGTCGTATGTTGAGTTTCAAGGGTTGACAGCTTATGGAAATGATAAGCTTACACTGGCAGGAAATTTGACATATTATCTTAATGTTGATGAAAAGGTGGAAAACACCAGAATTATCTTTAAAGATGAGATAATTGAATTAGGTGCATCCAAGGAAGGAAGGACAGAGATTAATATGTCTGAAGAGGTTACGATTGATGATGAAAATACCTGTTCGGACATATATATTGAATTTGTTACAGATTCAGGCATTACCTATCAGGTATATCCGGAACTTTGTGTTGATACAACTTATTCCGTAGGAGAAAATTATGACAAAACAGTTTATTTGAATCAAAATAGTGCGTTGGTTGCAATAACGGAGGATGGAACTGTATACCATATGGGATATCTGTATTAGTGTGACGGACAGGGAATGAATACCCGATGACTAGATGCATATACATTATTAAATGGAGATAGTATGAAAGTACTATCTCTTTTTCGTTATTTATGGTATAATGGTATAGCGGAATAAAATAACTTATACGAAAGTGTTAGAAATGAAAGAACAAAGAAAAAAGAAGATTAGATTAAGAAACAAAATTGAAAATAACTGTACCTTTACAGCTATCAGACAGGGCATGATAAGTGTTATACCACTTATTGTTGTGGGTGCTATTGCACTTATGCTTAGAAGCCTGCCTATTCCTGCATATCAAAGGGTATTGAATAATATCTTTGATGGAACACTTGTTGAGGTGCTTGATTTTGTATATTATGGAGTTTTTGAGTTTTTTGCAGTAATTCTTGCGGTAACTACCACCATTAGTTATGCTATGGCAAAGCAAAAACAGCTTAATCAGCAGATTAATGTTGGAGATATTCTTGTACTGAACCTTATAATGCTTGCATCCTTGGCGGGAACAGTGGGTATTCAGTTTGAAACGTTTGATAAGTCCAGCTTAAGTAATCTTAATACATTTACGGCTCTTTTTGTATCATTGGTTTCAAGTAAAATGTTTTTTGCAATGAAGAAAAAGAAGCTGTTTAGATTTGAAAAAAAGGGTACAATTAATGATACAGTCTATACAGGTGCCATTGAAGGTATTGTACCGGCTGTAATAATTATTGGTTTTTTTGCCGGATTGCGTTTGGTTTTTGAGAGTGTTTTTCAGGTTGGAAGTATTCAGGAGTTATTGGTTAAGGCGGCAAATAATCTTATAATGTCGGTAGATAATAATTTTGGTGAAGGTCTTGCACTTGTATTGTTAATACATATTATGTGGTTTTTTGGAATACATGGAAATAATGTATTAGACCCTATTGTTGAACAGAATTTTGTTAATGTAGGTAGTGTTATATTTAATAAAACTTTTATGGACACATTCGTTATAATAGGTGGATGCGGTTCCATGTTATGCCTTGTTATAGCCATATTAATATTTTCTAAAAGAAAGAATATTAGAAACATTGCATCCCTTGCAGCGTCTACAGCGATATTTAATATAAGTGAGATTGTGGCATTCGGTTTGCCGGTTATTTTAAATCCGGTATTTCTTGCGCCATTTTTAGCATTACCGATATTTAATTATGTTATGTCATATGCAGCTGTTTATTTGGAACTTGTTCCAAAGGTTGCTAATGAAGTTGAGTGGACAACGCCAATTATTCTAAATGCGTACCAGGCCACAGGCTCATGGAGGGGCATAGCTTTGCAGCTTGTAAGTATCAGTGTTGGAGTGCTTGTATATAAGCCGTTTGTTGATATGTTCGAGAAGCAGACAGATAAGAGATTTAAAGAAGATGTGGAATTGCTAATTGACACATTGAAACAGGATGAAGAGGATAATAAGATATCGGTTTATACTGACAGACAGGACGAGCTTGGTAATGTTGCAAGACTTTTGGCCATGGAGATAGAAGAAGCCCTCGAAAAGAGACAGTTATTCCTTCTTTATCAACCGCAGGTTGACGCCAACGAGAATTGTATTGGAGCGGAGGCGTTAATCAGATGGAATCATCCTATTGCAGGATATATTTATCCGCCACTAATTATACAGCTTGCAAATGAGAAAGGCATATTACATAAGGTCGAGGAGTTTATTATTGAAACAACCTGTTCTGCTATTAAGAGTATTGAACAAGTTGTGAAATCAAATTTTAAGATTTCAGTGAATGTTACTAACAGCTCCTTAGATTGGGACGGATTTGAGGATGCACTTGACAGATGTATAGAGAAGTACAAGGTAGATAATCGTAAGCTTTGGATAGAGATAACAGAGAGAGATGCGGTTTCATTTTCTGTTGATAAGATAGAGAAAATAAACAGAATAAAGAGTAAGGGGCATAAATTCCTGATTGATGATTTTGGAATGGGTCATACCTCGCTTTTATATCTCCAGACCAACCAGTTTGATGTTTTAAAGCTTGATGGCATTCTTACAAAGGATATCCTTGAGAATAAGCGTAACAGTAAGATTATTTCATCCATTGCTTATTTAAGTAAATCCCTTGATTTTGACATTATTGCAGAATATGTAGGAACCAGGGAGCAGAGAGATGAATTGGCTGAAATAGGTTGTTATGCCTTCCAGGGAAATCTATATAGTATGCCTATTAGTCTTACAGAATTAATTGAATGGATGAAGAATCACACGAAGGTTGAAGAGTAAAGTTAAGAGCTGGCGTTTTGCCAGCTCTTTTGTATTATACAACAGTTTCTGCTCTTTCTTTGACAGTATTTTTGAAGTTTTCAATCTGATGAGAGTATTCTTCATTCATATATGAAGAATGGATGAGAAAATCAGCGGTTGCAATATTGTTTGCAATTGGGATGTCATAAACCTGTGCAATACGAAGCAGAGCTTTTACATCCGGGTCATGGGGCTGTGCCGCCAGAGGGTCTGAAAAGAATATAACCATATCAATCTTTCCTTCAACAATCTTTGCACCAATCTGCTGGTCACCACCTAAAGGACCACTATTATATCCTTTTACAGGGATGCCAACATGGTCTGTAATAACTCGGGCTGTTGTACCTGTGCCGCAAAGCTTGTGATTTTTCAGAATTTCTTTGTTGGCTTCGCACCATTCAAGCATGTCCTGCTTTTTTCCGTCATGGGCTATAAGAGCGATGCTTTTTTGCTTTTTAATAGTCATAGTCAAATAATTTACGTTCATAGCAAAACCTCTTTTCTATAATCAGATAACTATAATATATCTTTTTTTTTATGAATTAGCAATAAAAATAATGTATTTTATATTGTGAAGTTTGAGTATTTTTATTATAATAGATTGGTAAAGTTCAGGGAGGTTATTTATGGCTATTGAAATGACAAGACATATATACCTTGATAAGCTTATTGAAAGTCGAAAGAATGGCTTGATTAAAGCAATCACGGGAATTGCCCGATGTGGAAAATCCTATCTTTTATTTAATTCATATTATGATTATTTGATTAATAGAGGTGCTGGTGAATCACATATTATAGAGCTTCCGTTGAAGGATCGAGGATATAAAAAACTGAAGAGTGCGGATATATTGCTTGCATATATAAAAGGCAAGATAGAAGATCAGGATGTGTATTATATTTTATTTGACGAATTGCAATTGGTTGATGACTACAGAACTGTGATTAATACACTGCTGAATATGGATAATGTTGATATTTACATTACCGGAAGTGACAATAGTTTTCTTTATAACGACATTATAAAGGAATATGACCTTGATTGCGAGGAAATAAAAGTAAGTCCGTTATGCTATAGAGAAATTGTTGAAGCATATAATGGTGATAAGCAGACTGCCTTGGACAATTTTGTGAACTACGGCGGAATGCCGATGGTATCCTGGATGGCTTCGTCAGAGGAGAAAAAAGCATATCTGTACAAGGTGTTGTCTACTAAGTTTATGCCGGAGATAGTAGATAAGTACAAGATAAAAAACGTGGATGAATTTGTGGAGCTTGTGAGAATGCTGGTGCTTAAGGTGGGTTATCTTACAAATCCTTTGCAGATATCAAATACGTTTGAAGAAATGGATGGCTGGCAATTGACAGATAAGACCGCAAAAAAGTATATGTCCTACCTGTGTGATGAATTGCTATTACATAAGGTATTGAGATATGATATAAAAAAACGCAAAAGTATCAGTACTCCATCAAAGTATTATTTTGAGGATGTAGGACTGGCAAACACATTTCTTGACTTTGAAGATTTGAAGGAATATAATTTGATTCAAAATATTATCTTTAATGAATTGAAGCTTCGAGGATATGAGGTTTATATTGGAGTTGTGGAGCTTAATGTAAGAAATGCCAATGGTAAAAACACAAAGAATCAGTTAGAAGTGGATTTTATGGTGACAAAAGGGGATAATAGATACTATATTCAAACAGCATTTAATGATGATTATGAGGAAAAGCATAGAACATTAATGTACATAAAGGATTCATTTAAAAAGATTATTATTGATGGAAATGATATTTTGGTGAGGAGAGATGAATATGGTATTGTAACAATGGGAATAATGGATTTTTTGTTAAAAGAAAACAGTATGAATCAATAAAAAAGGAGAAGGATATATGAGAAGTAAGAAGTTAATGAGTCTGTTAATGGTATCTGTGATGATGGGAACACTGGTTTTTAGCGGTTGTTCAAAGCAGGAGGAAGGTGGTAATGATAGTGTTAACACCCAGACAGAGGATAAGAACAGTAAGGATGATTCTGACACAGCTACAGATGATAAGAGCGAAAATAATCAGTCAAATAATACTGTTGAAAAGCTTGCAGACGTGTTCACAAAATTTGACCAAAGGGATACCTGGGATGCGGATGCAAAGGTTATTGAGTTGTCAGATGGAGATGTTGTTATTGAAGAGGAAGGTACCTATGTTTTAAGCGGTACGTTAAAGAACGGCCAGGTATATGTAAATGTTGGCTCCGAGGAAAAGGTTCAGCTTGTGTTAAATGGTGTTGATATTACATGTGAAAGTTCTGCTGCAATTTTCGTCGAAAATGCAGATAAAGTTTCAATAACACTTGCAAAAGGTACTACAAATACTGTAAGTGATGGCGGAAATGCTGATACTACCGATGCGGATGGATGTATTTACAGCAAGGACGATTTAAGTATAAATGGTACAGGAACCTTGATAGTAAAAGGTAATGTTTCCAATGGTATCGACTGTAATAATGACATAAGAATTTGTGGTGGAAATATAGAAGTAACTGCTGTGAATAACGGAATAAAGGCAAAACAGAGCGTTTCGATAATGGATGGCACTATAAAGGTTAAAGCTGATGATGCCATTAAGGTTTCGGATAAATCAGATGAAACTGTTGGTGAATTCTATATGGAAGGCGGAAATCTTGAGCTTGATGCCGATGATGACGCTATAACAGCTACAGTGTCAATTATTGTAGCTGGTGGACAGATAACAGCCAGTGCAGGAGGTAAAACAACAAATTGTGATGGCAATGAAAAGATAGCAACAGGTTGTTTGATTAAAAAGTAGGTGAATAAGAATAGCCCTCTGGAAAAAACCAGGGGGCTATAATAGTGTTATCCTATCTGTTTTTTAATCGTCTGAAATAATCATACTTAAGTGTTAAGTCATTTTGCTGAATAAGGCTGTTAATCTTAGCATTTGTCTCATTTACATAAGCTTCATTGATGTTTTCGCCGCTGACAGCATTTCCATTTTCTACATAAATATTTCCGTCATACCATGAATAATCACTAAAGAAGGCGTAGCCTGTATAAGACTCATCCATAATATCATTTCCTATATGGTGTTCCTCCGTGTATTCAATGCCGAACATATTGAGAATGGTTGGCAGTATATCAATCTGAGAATTAACCTTATCTATAGTTACCTGTTTCATATCCTTACTCCAGATAAAGAAAGGAGTGTTATTAATAAGGTTATTTTCAGTTTCCTTGTATTTCTCAAGTATGGTTTTATCATTGAGTGTATACAAATAATGGTCTGCAAATGCTACTATAACAGTATTTTCAATAAGGTTATTATCCTCTAAGGCTTTAATAAGAAGTTCTACCATATAGTCAGTTTCAGTAGCAAACAGTCTTGCAACATCTTCCTCGCTAAGCTCTGGAATATTACCATCATCATATAACTTATTAGCAAGCATTTTTCCTGTTTCGCCTGTTAATGTAAATGGTGTATGTGGAGTGTAAGTGATGATATAGTGCATAAATGGACCATCTTGCTTGAACATTTTTTCATAAAATGTTTCGTTTAAAATAAGCTCACGGTCTAAGTCATAGCTTGCATCCTTGTATATAGGGTCGTCCATGAGACCATTATAGGAATCATATCCCCAATTCAAATAATTTAATTCTCTTGAGTAATACTCACCAGTATTCATATGGAATGCATTAGCACTATAGCCAAGATTTTTAAAAAGCTTTGGCAATGAAGTATCATAATAGTTTGTGCTAAATGTATATGCATTCTTTGTATATGAAATAGGTGTAATCAAACCAACATTTAAAGCCAATTCCGAATTGAAGGTTGAACCGCCACCGTTATAATATGAATAATGATTCTCAAATACAATTGAATTGTTAAGCATATTATAGAGGGTTGGAGTGTCAGTTTCATTTAACAGCCAGCTATCAAGACCTTCAAGTTGAAGGAAAATAACATTTTTACCTTCAAAGATACCTGTATAGTCATTTTCTTTGTGAATAGTTGTTTCCTTGTAAGTATCCTCAAGAAACGCTAATTCATCAGGATCTTCCTTTTCCTTTGGCTTCAAGAATGTAATATAAAAATCGCGGATGGTATATTCATAAAGACCACATATTTTTATGTTTTTGTTTGCATCATTAAAGTTCATATAAACATTACGTGGATTTCTCCAATTGTCCCATTTAAGCGAGTCATTGGCTTTACCCATACACATAGGTGTAATTATATGCAAAATAATGAAAACAACCAATATAATGCCAATGTTTTTAAAGTTTGTTTTTTCTTTCTTTGGTGCTTTGATAATTATAAAAACTGTAAGTATCAATATGGCTATACATACTACGAAAATTATCGGATTAGTGTTTAAAATCGTATCCATAATATAAGCGCTTCCTTCGCTTGCCAACAAAAGTAGGTTGAAGCTAAAGAAAAAGCCTGTATATGGGAAATAAACACAATGCACAAAAAACATAAAGAAAAATACTGCAAAAATCACTGAATAGAATATTTTTGAGATTCTTCCTTTTAGGTTCAAGGCAATGCTGACAAATAAACCAATCCATATAAATGTGAAAAGAATACTTGGAAATACCATTTCACCACGGAAGTAGTTTATCTTTGTTGCCATTATTCGTAATACAGCATCCATTAAAAAGAACGGAAGTGCAAGTAATAAAGTATTCTTATAATTTGTTTTTATTATTTCTTTTATATTCATCATAAAATCCTCTATTTAGGTGTTTCAATATCCTCAATAGTTACCTTACTTGTATGTGGAATTGGCTTCCATGTAACTTTCATAAATAATGCCGCATACATTGAATATCTGTAAATAATATCGAATGTTGGCCATGTAATACAGTATAAAATCTTCTTGTGTAAAGGAATCTTAATAATTCTCTTTCTTTCAACAATAAATACGTAAACTGCTGTAAGCATATTTTCAAGATGATAATTCATTTTTCCTAAAACTCTCCAAAGGAGTGCGATAAGGAAATATTTAATAAATACGCCTGCGCCCGGAGCAATATTTACGTATATGTCACCGAAGATATTGTTAAGTGTTTTTACAAGGAAATTGCTACGTTTGAATACCAGTAATCCCTCAAATCCTGTCTCATAATGGGCACATGAGAAAATGAACACTGATACAACCAGCCATAAAAACAGCTTAACAATAACTGATGGAAACAGCTGTGATAATGTATCAAATGAAGCCCATCTGTGACGGATACCTTCTATAATAGTTTCCTTTGTAATCTTTCTCTTTTCCGATTTGTCTCTGTAACAATTTCCCACAAAAATATTTTTAAATAATGCCCAGCCTGTATCGCGAAAAGCCATAAGGTGGCCCTTGGACCATCTTGTACGCTGTCTTAAGGCAATACGAAGGCTTGTTGGCTGCTCATCATAGAATACGGCAGCATCCTGGTAAGTGATTTCGTATCCATGTGCAACTGCATCAGCGGTGAAGGCTCTGTCCTCTGTAAGAGAAGTGTAGTGCCAACCATCTTTTACAAGCTCATTGGCAAATAAGAAGCCTGTTCCCTGAATGTTTGTCGCAAGACGAAATACTGAACGTGCTCTGTGTCTGAAACGAATTGAACGCAACCAGTGAAGAGCGTAGGTTGAGGCAACCCAGTTTTCGTCAAAGTTCTTTGTATTTCTATATGAAGTGATGATTTTTTGTCCTGAATCAAATGCATCATTCATTTTTGAAACATAATCCTTATTTAAAAGATTGTCTGAATCAAATATGAAGTAGCCTTCAAAGCTTTGGATACCATAATCCTTTTCAATGTTTTCAAATAAGAACTGTAAGGCAAAGCCCTTGGTTCTATCCTGGTCGTTGAATCTTTCGTAGCAGATAGCACCGTGCTCTCTGGCTACCTTTGCTGTATTGTCGGTACAATTATCTGCCACAACAAATACTGTTATAAGCTCTGAAGGATAATCCTGCCTCTTAATACTGTTAAGCAGATTGCCGATAACAGCCTCCTCATTTCGCGCAGGAATAAGTATTGCATACTTGTGATTGTTTTTTGCAGGTGCAAACTTCTTTGTAAAGAAGAAACCTACGACAATGTATAATGTTTTGTGAATGGTAAAAATTCCCAATGCCCACAAAATAAAATCATTAATCATATCCGCTTCATTATAAATACTCCCAATGGCGTTTATTATATTTTCTAACATTTGTATTCTCCAAATTAATCTCTATGGTTAACGTGTATCATAATGCAAAATTCTTTATTAATGCACACCTAAGTATAACATAAAAAAATTTTTTTACAATATATTGGTTTTATTTGCAATTTAATGTTGAAGAAAATGGTGTTTTTATATGG
>CAYWDL010000031.1:0-6185 GCA_964457015.1 uncultured Roseburia sp.
CGCCTTCTATAATTGCCTTTAAATACTTATACTCAATCTCATAGTCCTCAAAGGATAAGTCGTCCATATAGATAATAAACTTATAATTTCTATCCTTAACCTGTTCTATTATCAATGACAATTCCTTAAACTGATGCTTGTAAACCTCAATCATTCTAAGTCCCTTATCATAGTATTCATTTAAAATCGACTTGATACAAGAAGACTTACCTGTACCGCTATCCCCATATAACAGCACATTGTTAGCCTCTCTGTCTTCGATAAAATCAACAGTATTATCCACAAGCTTCTTTTTTTGAAGCTCATATCCTACCAAATCAGACAAATATGTATGTTCAACACTTATAACCGGTGCAAGATATGGCATTCCATTATCAGCAGTCATAATTCTAAAAGCCTTATGAAGTCCAAGCTTACCAACACCATTTGCCTTATAGAAATCAACCACGATGCTATAGAACTCCATAACATTTCCTGCTTTAGACAGATTTACGGCCAGTTCACAGATTCTGTCCCTGATACGCTTATTAAATATCTTACTATTGCCATCCTTGTGCTTATAATCAAGAAGCAGTGAAAAGCATTCTATTCCAAGCATCTCATCAAGCTTTGCAATATCCACGTCGAATAACTCCTTAAATATGGCAAAATCATGTAATGCCATATTGTTAACAGAACCATCTCTGTGTCCGGTCATCTCACAGGACATTGAAAATGAATTTTCATTATTGGCTATGCAGAAGGCAAGAAAGGCATGATACAGGTTTCCCTCAAGTCCAAAGGAATCCGCCATCATAACAAGCTCACCAACCGCTGCAAATGCTTCCTTCACAGTTTCCTCCCTGAACGAAGAGTAAGGAAGACATCCGCCGTTTTCCATGCAACCATTGATAATGTAGCCCATTTCATAAAAAATGTGACTATACTCAAAATTTCTATAAACTATTGTCTGTTCTATATTTATCATCTATGTACTCCAATCCTAATAGTTACCTAAAACCTTGAAATTCAACGCTTCTTCATTAATTCCTCGAAGTGCATTCTTAACTGCCGGCTCACCAAGATTGCCCTCAACATCAATGATGAATCTATATTCCCAATTCTTACCTTCAACAGGTCTAGATTCAATTCTTGTCATATTTACATTGTTGTAAATAAAATGCGACAAAATGTTGTATAACGAACCTGTTTCATGGGCAATTTCAAAGCATACACTAACAATTTTTGCATCCTTTGCGTATATATTTTTATTACTTACAACAATAAATCTTGTTGTGTTCTTATCATTACGGTTAATTCCCTCCTCAAGAATTGTAAGACCGTGAAGCTTTGCAGCGATACTGCTTGCTATTGCAGCCTGAGTTATATCACCATCATCCTTAACCTTTTTTGCACTGACAGCCGTATTCTTCAGGCTGACTGTCTGCCACTGTCTGTTCTCATCCAAAAACTTATTGCACTGCATCAATGCCTGTGGATGCGAATAAACCGTTTTAATATCACTTGTTGTTGCACCCTCAAGACCCAGCAGCATATGACTTATCTTAATATCAATCTCACCTACAATATAATTATCATAGTTGGCAAGCAAATCATATACCTCACTTACGCTGCCTGCAGTAGAGTTCTCAATGGGAATAACTGCGTAGTCTGCATTTCCACACTTTACTTCCTCCATTGCATCCTTCCAGGTAGCAACATTGTAATTATCAACGCCCTCTCCGAAATAGTTTATCATGGCCTCGTATGCATAGGCACCTTCCACTCCCTGATAAACCACTTTCACATCTTCTTTATTAATGCAAGGAACTTCCTCAAAATCAATCTCATTCATCAAATTATGCTTTGCAAGAATCTGATATTGCAGCTTTCTGCTAATAGCCATAATCTGCTTAAATATTTCCTCTGCGCCCTTTTCATTAAATTCTCCGTGGGCCAGCGACTTTATCTTTTCAATCTTCTGCTTTTCCCTCTCAGAATCAAGAACAGCCTTACCATTTGCAATCTTATACTCTGCCACATTTTCACAAAGCTTCATACGTTCCTCAAACAATCTCTCTATCTCTTTATCGATAACATCAATCTCATCTCTAATCTGTAATAAATCCATAATTTACGCACAATTCCTTTCACTAAAACTACCACTAATTATACCATATTTGTAATCACCTGTTAAGTTAAATCGTTGTGAAACTTCAATTCGCAGGCTGTTTTTTCTTAATCCATATAACTCTTATAAAAGCCACTATTCCAGTCAATTCTATAAGCATAAAGAAAAGCTTTGCAAAAAATATATCATCAATAGTCTCAAATACCTCAAATTCTCCACTTATCAGCGCCATGGTATTAACAATTATATGAAGGAATATTGGTGCAATTATTGTCTTATATTTTTCATATACATATATCAATATTATCGCGCAAAAAAAAGCGTACAGTCCCTGAACAAGATTCATATGTGCCACACCAAATACAATTGCTGCAATATATGCTGCTATTGTTGTCTCAAAATACTCCTTCAGACGCTTATAAAACATTCCTCTAAATACCAATTCCTCCCCAATAGGTACAAGCAGGCAAAGGACCACTGCCTTAAAGGCAAGACTATTTTGATTATAGCTATCCACAACCTCTTCATAGCTTCCGATGATGTTATCAATTGGAATTATTGTAACCAGCTTAGTAATCCCCAGACACATACAAATACCCAGTGGTATCAACAGCCAAAAGCCTTTAAATCTTATTCTATTGTAATGCTGTACGAAGCTTAAAAAGCCTTTTTCATCCTCATCATGTTTCATCAATACAATCATTACCGGTATGGTAATGTTCATTACATGAAACAGATTCTGCACAGTCGAATCCCCCATTATCTGGGCGCTTGTAGATATTTGTCCACTTGAGTCAATGATATTTTTCCCCATATAGTACCACGAAAATATACATTGCACCGTCAGATTAATTCCAAGGAATACGACCAAGGGCCATATTACTCTCCATATTTTATCAACAGTCGTCATACACTCACTCCATTATTTTGATGTAATATGTCCAATATTCTTAATCAATACGGAAATCGTACCATCCTGATTTGTAATAAACTCAATGCTGTCATTGCTGTTATACTGTTCCATAGGTATCTTAATCTCAATACCAGTGTCAGTCTTTAGAAGCTGCTTTTCATACTTTCTTGTGGTGTTATCATTCTGAGGCTTAATAACCTCCTCCGGCTTTATATTGTACTTTTCAAGCTTCTCTTCGAACTTTTCCTTAAGGTCAACCTTGTCCTCAAATACCTTTGTCATAACCTCTTTTACAGAAACTTCATTTTCCTCGGCAAGCTCTTTATGAATAACGCTTTTAGCCTTCATCCTCTCCTCGAACTGCTCAGATTCATTGAAATACTCCTTCTGCACAGCCTCTACAGCCTTCTCAACTATATCAAGCTTAGCCTTCTGGGACAATGTTGTTCTACAATTCAAGAAATTTTCCGAAAAATAATTGGCCTTTTTACCGTTAATCTCGTACTTTTTCTCAATAATTCGAATCGTTCCATCCATAAGATTAATAATTGCAGCCTCGCTTAACTTCTGCGACTCTGATGGCAATGCAGCCTTATATTTTATAATACTATTAACATTGCTACCATCATTATTAAGAGTTTGATGCATATATGACTCCTTATAATTCATCTTCAAAAGTCCCATAAATGCAATGCCTTCTATCTCAAAGCACGAAATAATCAGGTCTGCCGACGGAATATCAATATTTGAATTCATTATTTCATATAAAAGATTTGCAATCTTCTTGCTTGTTTCAATAAAATCCTCTCCTGTATCGATAGCCGTCCTAATTATATTATTAACATTTGATGTTTCTTCAAATGTACATTTCTTTATATCATCACTTTTCAACACCTTATATATGTGTTCTCTTAAAAAATCACCAAAATCCGAACCAAAATCCAGCTTATCATCCGATAAAACTGGCATTCCTACTGTACTGTCAAGTATATGTACAATTGTATCATGAAGTACTATTCTGTCTTTATCCATTATTAATCCCTGCCATTTCTAAAATTATGCAAAACGCCACCCACAATACGCGGGTGGCAATACTCTTTCTTATTATTCTGCTGATGTTTCTTCCTCAACTGTTGTCTCTTCTTCACCTGAAGTTGTTTCGCTTTCCTCTGTCTCGTCACCTGTTGTAACATTCGAAGGGTCCTGCTCTAAATTAACACCCCCTGAAGTTGTATCATCAGTTGCACCTGTTGTTGTTTCATATGTAGCCATATACTCTTGTAACCACTGGTTGTATGACTCCAACGCAGCCTCTTCTTCCTTTTTCTGCTCATAGCTTCTGTATCCTGACCAACCAATCCAAGCGATAAGTCCGATACAAACTATAACACCAACAATCTTAGCAATAATAGAATTTCTCTTCTGCTTAGCAACCTCTTTCTTTCTATTTGCTTTTTCTTCTTTATAACGATCAATCTTTTCCTGACTCATTATATTTACCTCTCTTTTCTATCATAAGTTCATTCTCAATGCTATTAATTATATTATAATATCCCGATTTAGTAAACCTTTTTTTATATTTTCTGCAATACAGGCTCATCTCATAATTATATTATGTTTTTGTATGACACTCTTAGCATCACATCCTATCAGGTGCTTCAAAACCAAGAATATAAATACACATCTCTAAAATACTCTTAACAATATTCAAAAGATTAATATATCCTGACTGCTTATCTTCATCCTCTTCACCCATAATAGATGTTTCGTGATAGAACTTGTTAAATGAATTTGACAAATCATAGATATATGCACAAATTTTATGTGGAGCTGATTCTTCATATGCATTATCAATAACTGCATTAAACTTAGCTATCTCAAGCATCAATGCCTTTTCAGCCTCACCTGCATCAGCATTCATATCCTGTGTGGTTACATCCATCTTTGCATCGTAAAATTTGTTCAAAATCGACTTAATACGAACGATTGTGTAAAGGATATATGGTCCTGTATTACCTTCAAATGAAGCAAATCTGTCTATATCAAAGATATAATCCTTTGATGCCTGATTTGATAAGTCACCATACTTAAGGGCTGCCAGGCCGACAATCTCTGCCGTCTTTCTTGCTTCCTCATCTGCAACTTCCCTATTTTCCTTAATCTTCTCATATACTGCGTCATTTATATTGGCTATAAGATTCTCAAGACGCATTACACCGCCATCTCTTGTCTTAAATGGCTTGCCGTCCTTACCATTCATTGTACCAAAGCCTCTGAACATAAGCTCTGTATCCGCATCTACAATGCCTGTCTTCTTAGCAGTTCTAAACACCTGAGTAAAATGCATCTCCTGACGCTTATCTGTCAGATATAACACTCTGTCAGGGTCAAAATCTCTCTGACGCTGTACAAGCGTTGCAAGGTCAGTTGTGGAATAAAGAGCCGCACCATTTGACTTCTTAACGATACATGGCGGTATTTCCTTAGAATCAGTTTCCTCTGCAACATCAACAACCAATGCACCCTGGCTTTCATATGCAAATCCACCATTCACCATCTTTTCAACCATTTCATCCACAAATTCATATGCATCGCTTTCACCCTTCCACAAGTCAAACTCTACATTCAATTTCTCATAATTCTTCTTAAGGTCTGTAACCGATACATTAATAATATGCTTCCATATTGCAATGTATGCAGCCTTCCCCTTCTGAAGCTCAAATGTATTCTGCTCAGCTCTGCCTCTGAATTCTTCATCCACCTTTGATTTTCCGCTTGCAGTAGGATATATTTCTTCAAGCTCTGCAATTGTAAATGGAGCTTCCTCTTCTGTCATTTCCTCACAAAAGTCATCCTTAAAATATACCAGCTCAGGTTTTCTAAGCTTAAGCTCTTCAATAATAAGACCTATCGGCATACCCCAATCACCCAGGTGAACATCACCAATTACATTATCACCCTTAAAACGATATAAACGCTTAATTGTTTCACCTATAATTGCCGAACGTAAATGTCCTACATGAAGTGGCTTGGCAACATTTGGTCCGCCGTAATCGATAACTATTGTCTTTGGATTTTCATTTACTTCACAACCAAGTAATTCATCAAGACTCATATCCTTAACATAGTTCGCAATAAAGCTCTTTGCAACCTTTAAGTTAA
>CAYWDL010000031.1:6195-13815 GCA_964457015.1 uncultured Roseburia sp.
GGATTAACTGCCGTGATTTCCTCAAACATTTCATCACCCTGCATCTTTTCAACCACTTCACCGGCAATCACAAAAGGTGCCTTCTTATATGCCTTTGCAGCAGCCATTGCTCCATTACACTGAAATTCGCAAAGGTCAGGCCTGTTAGAAACAGTAACCTTTCCGTACTTTTCATCATAACCGCACTGCACAAATGCTTTCTCAAATCCTTCTGATAGAAGGTCTAATAACTTCTTCATAGTTAATTTCCTTTCAAAACGTATCCTATAACTCTATGCCATTTTCCTTCATTAACTCTCTTGCACTTTCAACAGAGTCAACACCTGTTTTATTCTTAACAGGAGCAAATTCTCTATTTCTTACAACTTCAAATGGTATGCAGTTTTCCATAAGCTTAATCATATCAAGCACCAATGTCTCAAACTTGTATCCATTTGGTGCTTCCGGAGAAACATTGCATCCATTTTCATCCATATAAGGAATCTTCTTTTCAACAATATGTAACGGCATTGACTTTTCCATTATCTCCACTAAATCCTTTACTCTGAATAAATAGTTTAAGATAACTCCAAAATTATACGCCAAATCGCCATTTTCATCCTTTTCAGTCATCATTTCATCTGTAAGCTCATAGTATTCAACAATTGATGGTCTGCCATCTTCAAGGCACATAACACCAACCTTCTCATCAGGAGCAGCCTTTCTTACAACCTTTGCACCTACTGCATAGTTTCCTTCATATACTGCACCTACAAATTCCGGCGAAATAATTCTCTGCAATACATTATCAACCGCAAATACATTGAGGTATTCAATACCATTTTCATTTATAACCTTCATAAGACCAGCTTTTGCTAATGATGAGAACCAGCCACCATTACCATTTGGCGATGTAGCCATTCTACACTTTGACTCCATGTAAATCTTTCCGTTATAATCTGAAGCCGGTGCCATCTCCTGTTTGAAGAAATGAACATATTCTTCACTATATCCAAAGAAATGATGTTCCTTGAAAAATGCTATTGTAGCATCATTATTCTTATCACTTGTCATAATGAATAAATGAACATAAGTTTCAGCCTTATTTACAATATCCATAAGATTGCTGATAAGTCTTTCAAAAATATACACATCCTTTGTGATACCAATATTGTATGTTCCTTTTGGAGCATCTGAACCAAGTCTTGTACCCATACCTCCTGCAAGTAACACCGCTGCCGCCTTACCGGCTTTTATTGCGTCGAAACCGATACGCGAAAGCTCATCCTTTCTAGCTTCAATCTCATCAAGCTGCATAGCTCCAAGTGGTGTAACCTTACCCTTGGCTTCCTCGCCTGCGGCGCCTTCTACAAGTCTCAATACTGAAAAATCTGTTTCTTCAATCTGCTGTAAGATTTCTATTTTTTCCTCATCATTTAATTCATCATAATACTTAAGTACATGTTCCTGACCATACTCTTTTAATTTTTCTAATGCTGCATTGTAGTTCATATTTCCCTCCGCTTATAATTGGTATTCAGAGCAACCTTGGCATTACACTGAATTATTTCATATTCTTTAAGAATACTTCATAGCCCTTCTTTGTCTCATAAATATCAGCCTTGCTTGTAACCTCATAAGGTGCATGCATATTAAGAACTGCAACACCACAGTCAATAACCTGCATTCCGTAAAGCGCCATAATATATGCGATTGTTCCGCCACCGCCAGCATCTACTCTGCCAAGCTCTGCTGTCTGGAATGCAATCTTATTCTTATCCATAATATTTCTAATCTTTGCAATAAACTCAGGGTTAGCATCATTTGAACCAGACTTTCCGCCTGAACCTGTAAACTTGTTAAATACCATACCCTTGCCCATATATGCCGAATTCTTCTTTTCAAATACTGATGGGAACATTGGGTCAAATGCAGCACTAACATCTGATGATAACATTCTTGAGTTTGCAAGACATCTTCTTAAGTTCAATTCGCTATATTCACCCATTCTGTCAAGAAGCTCTGCCACGGCATTTTTGAAGAATTCAGAACGCATACCTGTTGCACCAACACTGCCGATTTCTTCCTTGTCCACAAGAATACAGCATGCTGTATAATCCACTTCATCTGTATCCAAAATTGCTGCTAATGATGTATATGCACAAACTCTGTCATCCTGACCATAAGCCATAACCATACTAGCATCAAAGCCCATATCTCTAGCCTTTCCTGCAGGTACTATCTCAAGCTCTGCTGATAAGAAATCTTCCTCTTCAATATCGTACTTATCCTTAAGAATTGCAAGAACATTTGCCTTTACTGCATCCTTTTCTGCTGCATTAAGTGGCTTGCTTCCAATCATAAGGTCAAGCTGTTCACCTTCAATAACCTTAGCACCACTCTTTTCAAGCTGCTCTCTTGATAAATGAATAAGTAAATCTGTAATACAGAATACAGGGTCTTTTGCATCCTCACCAACAACTACATTCACAACTGTGCCGTCCTTCTTCACAACAACACCATGAATGGCAAGTGGCTGCGCAACCCACTGATACTTCTTAACTCCACCATAATAATGTGTGTCAAGATATGCAAAATCGCTGTCCTCATATAAAGGATTCTGCTTTACGTCAATTCTAGGCGAATCAATATGAGCACCTAAAATGTTCATACCATCCATCATAGACTTCTTACCAATATTGAAAAGCACAACTGACTTATCCATATAAGTCATGTATACCTTATCGCCGGCCTTAACCTTCTTGCCACCCTTTATAATATCTGACAAATCCTTGTATCCGGCCTTCTTTGCTCTATTTACTGTCTCTACTACACATTCTCTCTCAGTCTTACCATTATCAAGGAATACCTTGTAATCTGTTATAAGCTTATCCATTTCCTTGATATGCTTTGGTTTATATGATTTCCACGCATTTTCTCTATTCATTTCCCACATCTCCATTCTTCATCTGACATAATCTTTATTTATGCGCACACGCATACTAATATAGTATATGATATTTTGTATATTTTTTCAACAAAAAGAGAAGTTTATTCATAAGTTTTATGGGCACTGTAATATATTATTAATAATTATATCATCCATAACGGAGGAAATATGCTCTTAAAAACACTACAAACCACAAATGACAGCTTCGGTTATCTTGCAATAAAGGTTACAAACAATCTAAATTATCCAATCCCGGGTGCGTCCATAACCATTTCATACAACGATGGTACAAATACTCCTATCGAAACCCTTATTACTGATATCTCCGGTGGTACTGAAAGTGTACGGCTTCCCGCTCCTAATATAGATTTAAGCCTTACTCCTACTAACCAGGTGCGGCCTTATTCAGAATACAATATCACAGTCAGAGCTGAGGGCTATGAGCTGGGAACAGTTACAGGAATTGAAATTCTGGCAGATACTTTGGCAGAGCAAAGAGTACGCCTCACGCGAAGTGAAGCTAACAATCCATCTAATGATGTACTTATTCCTGAGCATACCTTATATGGTGAATACCCGAAAAAAATACCTGAAGCAGAAATAAAGCCTGTGTCAGAAACCGGCGAAATCGTACTGAGCCGTGTTGTAGTGCCTGAAACAATTGTTGTCCACGATGGTGTTCCAAGTAATTCCGCCGCAAAAAACTATTATGTACCCTATACAGACTACATAAAAAATGTTGCTTCCAGCGAAATCTATGCCACATGGCCTGAAAGCACCATTACTGCAAATATTCTCGCAATTATGTCATTTACCATGAACAGAATTTACACCGAATGGTACAGAAATAAGGGCTACGATTTCACCATTACCTCCTCTACAGCTTATGACCAGAAGTGGATTTACGGACGCAATATTTATGAAAACATTTCCGACATTGTCGATGACATTTTTGAAAGCTATATTTCAAGGCCCAACGTTCGTCAGCCTCTTCTTACCCAGTATTGCGACGGTCAGCGGGTCAGTTGCCCTAACTGGCTGTCACAATGGGGTTCTAAGTCCCTTGGCGACAGAGGTTACTCACCTATTGAAATCTTAAGATACTATTATGGATATGACGTTTTTATAAATAATGCAGAACAGATTTCAGGCATTCCTGCCTCCTACCCTGGATACGACCTTACTATTGGTTCCTCAGGTGATAAAGTCAGAATGGCGCAGGAACAGCTTATAACCATTAGCGAGGTATACTCGGCAATTCCAACTATTTCAGCAGATGGAATATATGGTCCCAAAACCGCTGAGGCTGTAAGAGAATTCCAAAGTATATTCGGATTGCCTCAGACAGGTGTAATCGATTATCGCACCTGGTATAAAATTTCTCAGATATATGTGGGAATTACAAGGATTGGCGAACTATAGAATAAATATTTGAATGCGAAAAAGGCGTGCCTGGCACGCCTTTAACTCTATATAAATTTACTCCCAATTAACAAATGTCGACTTCTCAACACAATACCCTTTTCCATCAGCCATAAATGTGCTTATATAGCCATCTAATTCACCATATGTTTTCCTTTCAACTGTATCCATTTCCTCAACAGCATCATATCCATAGCTTTCAACCAAAATATACTCTGTTCCGGCTACAACATCCACCTCATCAGGCACTTCACCAGGCTTATATTCCTCTGCCTGTAAAATTTTACTATCTGCATCCATATAAATGAATTTGATTTTATCCGGCTCCTGCTTATTCTCAAAAGTTACAGTCACCTTACTATACTGGCTTACACTGTCTGCACCGACATTGTATGCTGCTTTACCCGTAAGTGTCTGCGACAATTGACCACTATCAGAATTATGAGCCCCCATATCACACTTAACCATATACACATCCCCATCCTTTTGCTGATATACAGGATTCATATAGAATGTCATTTCTCCAGCAGTATAGTACAAGGTTCCTTCAATCTCTTCATAATCATATGAACAAACTGATTTTTTATTACAAAGCTCTTCCCCATAGGAAGCTATATCATAATCCTCTCCACCTTCCCTGTCAATAATGGTAGTAGCATACATTTCAATGCCCTCATAGCCTTCAAAACGATACTCATACCACGGATATGGAGAAGAATCATCCTTCATTTCCACAAGCTTCGCATATATTTTACCATTGCCAATCGGCTCTGTAGTTATATAGCATCCAATGAGCTTATCATTGATAATCAGGGTTTCAGCCTCCTCCTTTGCAAGCTTACATCCTGTCGCAGATGCAAGCACACCCATCATAGCTCCTGCTAATACAAGCTTTTTCAAATACCCTTTTACTCTATTCATTTTCATCGTCATCCGCCTCCAAAACTCCATCAAATTTTAATATATCTCCCACATCACATTGCAGGTAATAGCAAATCTTGTTAATAGTTCCAAACCTTATACCCTTAGCCTTGCCGCTTCTAAGTATGGAAAGATTCGCTTCTGTTATTCCAACCAATTTACATAACTCCTTAGAAGTCATTCCCCGCTCTTTTAAAATATCTTCCAAATAAACCCTAATCGCCATACTCTCACCGCTTTCTACACGAACATCTCGTTCTCTTCCTTTATCTCTTTACTGGTTGTAATAAGCTTTGTAATAAGTGGCATAGCCAATATAAACATCAGCGAAGTCAATGGCAGCTCAACCCTTGTGTAAGTGTCAAGTAGATCACTAAAAAATACCATTTGCAAAATATTAAAGCCAACATTTGTAAGCACATTTATAACCGCAGTCACAACGGCAAGCTTCGAAACCTTGTTTCCACATGTAATTGTTTCATCAGATAATCCACTTTCGCCATATTCTTTAAGGAATTTCTGAACCATAATAATAACAAGAATAGTTGTTAATATCGGAATGATTGAAACAATAAATCTTACCACTAAAAACATCTGTGTAATATTTACAAGCTTATCTACATCAATGCCCACTCCCTGATACTCGTATTCCATAGTTCCACCTTCTGAAATATTTTCATTCATATAATCAAGTATATCTGCAAATTCATCATAATTACTTTCGCTGACGCTTTCAATTTTATCGATTGTTCCTTCAACTCCGGAAATTATATTAAACACCAAAACAATGTTTACAGCCCACAGCAATACATTAAGCCATTTACACATTTCCTTTTTCTTAGCACTTTTAACTCTTCTTATAAGCTTAAGCACCAGATACCCTACAGCAGTTGAATATACTATTCCACCCAAGGCTCCATATCCAATGTAGCCTTCTATCAAATAGCTTGTATCCAATGCAACCCACGGATTAACCATCACATACATTACATAAAAAAGCACTGCTGAAATGACAGGCAATAACAAGTCTTCCTTTTTGCTTTTCTTTCTTAAAGCCTTCCAAAGAAAAATTCCTGTAGGTATAAGGCAAATGGCCACATACAATATCCATGCTGCAATGTTCCCTGCATCGGATGACAAAGACAGCTTCCTTAACACCTCTCCTAATTGTTTAAATGGAAATGATAATATCACTTCTAAAATATTCCCACTCATTTTTTACCTCCTTAAAATTTTGACTTAATTATCGTTTCACAATAATTATATACCACTTAAATTATCGTTTGTCAATAATATTTTTCAAAAAATTATTGTTTTTCAATAATATTATTATCATGCCTATATTCCGCAAAAAAAAGAAGATTATCCGGGGACGATAATCTTCTTTTTTGTATTGAGAAAAAACATAAATTATTTATTATGGTTTGTAATAAATGAATATCGCGAAAAACATATTTTGGGGGAAATAGTCTTAATATACGATAAAAAAGGCCCTAAAAGAATTCCTCTAGGGCCTACAAATCAAACATAATTACTATCGGTAACCGGCTGTCTGGTTAAAAACTTAAGACCCTTGGCTTTGCGTCCTCACCTTCCGATGAGTTTGCCTTTATCATATATTATATTCATTTTTTCAAATCCACTTACATTATATTCCAAATATTTTAAAATGTAAAGAGGTATTTTAAAATTTTTTCAATTTTTTTCTATGATGAATACCACCAGCGATTAATCATACCAACAAGATATTTAAGGCTTAGTTTTCCATTTGTTGCGGAACTGCCCGTACTCAGGTTATTTTCATTATTTTTCTCAGAATCGGCCTCTGTATCATCTGCTTTGCTACTGGTAGTTTCTTCCTCAACAACCTCTCCATCTGTTACTGTTGACTCAGTTTCAGCTTCTGTTTTTGCTTCAGCACCCGACTCTGTCTCAGCTTCTGTCACTTCCTGACCATGCCCCAATGACTCATCCACTGTTTTTTCAGTTTCATTATATGTATCAATCACTATCACTTTAACATTTCCTATAACCACATCACCTTCATACTGCCCGAGATTAATCTCAAGATGAGCATCCATATCTGTATCGTGCTTCATTATAAATGAAAACTCGTAGGACTGAAGCTCCGTATTAAGCTTTGCTTTATAGGAATTACTATAATTCTCTTCTCCATACGCCTTCACTCTGATAGTTTTATCACCATCAGGACACATTGCATCAAAGCTTACCTTGTACACATAGCCTTTGGCTAAAGGAAGCTGCTGTGCCAGCATAATAGAATATACCTGAGGTCCCGGATCAGATATATGAATATTTACAAATGTACTGCCATTAATCACACTTTT